>NZ_JAEHBX010000030.1:0-60333 GCF_016483395.1 Bacillus cereus group sp. N21 | reverse complement strand
TACCGGAACCATCTTTTAAGTGCCTAATTTTTAAAGGTCTTTTTATTAAACTGTCCATTTTATAGGGTACAGTTCAATGCAATCTTAAGGTTTTCTTATTTATCCCACTATTGGTGGGATAATAATTAGTGGCGGATGCCAGTTTCACTTTATACTAAGCTATACGCACGCTTTGTTTCTTCATGAAACTCATTTGTATCATATTTATGCTCAACATAAATTTGGTGCCATACCATAAATGCAAGTACTGTCCAAATTTTACGGCTATAATCGCCTTTATCTGCACAATGTGCTTCCAGTAAGTTTAATACATACTGTTTGTCGATTAAATGCTCTGTTTTGCTTTCTTTAATAATATTAACAGCCCAGTCATGCATTTCATCTTTTAACCAATGACGAATTGGTACAGGGAATCCAAGCTTTTTACGATCTAACACGTGATCTGGAACGATTCCGCGCACTGCTTCACGTAAAATTGCTTTTGTTGTTCCATTTGCGATTTTTAATTCTGTTGGAATTTTAGACGCAACGTCAAACACTTCTTTATCTAAGAATGGCACACGAAGTTCTAATGAATTTGCCATCGTCATTTTATCAGCTTTTAATAAAATGTCGCCGCGTAGCCATGTGAACATATCGATGTATTGCATTTTGCTTACATCATCATAATCTTTAATTTCATTATACAATGGCTTCGTGATATCCATATAGTTAACACTTTCATTGTAATACTTCATTAACTCAGCTTTTTCTTCTTCACGGAAGATTTTCGCATTACCATAGTAGCGTTCTTCAATTGGTGTACATCCACGTTCCAAGAAGCTTTTCCCTTTAAATCCTTCTTTTAATGCTCCACTTAATGCTTTTAAGACACTTTTTCCTGGAGTAGGAATATAAGAGAACATTTTTAACGAGTTTGGTTCACGATAAATATTATATCCGCCAAATAGCTCGTCCGCACCTTCACCAGAAAGAACTACTGTTACATGCTTACGCGCTTCTTTTGCTACAAAGTACAACGGTACAGCAGCTGGATCAGCTAAAGGATCATCCATATGCCAAATAATTTTTGGGAATTCGTTCATGAATTCTTTCGCTGTAATGAAGACACTATGGTTTGTAACGCCTAACTTTTCTGCCGTTTCTTTTGCTACATCAACTTCACTAAAGCCGCGGCGTTCGAAACCAACAGAGAATGTTAGAAGATTTGGATTCATTTCTCTTGCGATAGACGCAATGATAGATGAATCGATACCACCAGATAAGAATGAACCTACTGGTACATCACTACGCATATGAACTTTTACAGAATCATACAATACATCGCGAATCGCTTGAATGTGCTCCTCTTTTGTCGCACTTGAAGCATTGAAATATGGTTTCCAGTAGCGATGAATTTCCATCTCTTTACCGATTTCTTTTACGAAATAATGACCAGGTTCGATTTTATTAATATCAACAGTTAATGTTTCTGGTTCTGGTCCATATTGATACGTAAAGTAATGTTGCAGAGAAGTTGGATTTACCCCTTTATCTTGCATAACATGCATGATACTTTTCTTTTCAGATGCAAAGAATGTTGTATCACCTTGCTGCGCGATATATAGCGGCTTAATACCGAAGTGGTCACGTGCACCGAAAAGTTTCTTTTCTTCACGATCCCAAATCATAAATGCAAACATACCACGTAGGTAATCTACACATTTCTCTTTCATGTGTGCATACAATGCGATAATAACTTCTGTATCAGATTGCGTTGCAAATGTTGCACCTTTTTCAAGTAGCATTTCACGTAATTCTACATAGTTGTAAATTTCACCATTAAAAATAATTACATATCGATCATTTTCATAAGTTAGCGGCTGATGTCCTGCCTCTAAGTCAATGATACTTAAACGGCGGAAGCCAAATTGTACATGTTCATCACGAAAATATCCCTCGTCATCTGGACCACGGTGGAAAATAATCGTATTCATATTTTCAAATTGATGTTTTTCTGTTTCTGAAAACTCTCTAGGGTTTTCACATAAACATCCTACAAAACCACACATACTTCTTACCCTCTTTCAGTTTTCATTCTGTTTCTATACTACTATATCAACCCTATTTATACTAGCATAATCAACTCGATATGGCGATAAAAACTATAAAAAAATCACTCCATTTCACATTTTACCCAATTTTTTTGTGCAAACATGAAAAATAGGCACTCACATTTGCACACATTTGTCATATGATATTGCAAATTGATTTCTAGGAGGCAAAAACATGAGTGATGAAAAAAAAGAATCTTCGTCTCGTCCACCAATTCGTAGTTACTTAAAACAAATTGATGATTTTTTTGAACAAACGCCATTACGTGATGTAATTGCGGATATGAATCACTTTTTTCAAAAAGGAAACCGCTTATTAACATTCCCTGTCGACCTATATGAAACTGGAGAAGAACTGGTCATAAAAGCAGAACTCCCGGGCGTTCAAAAGGAACAAATCCAAATAGAAATTCAAAGTGAATACTTAAAAATCTCTGTTACTGAAGAAATCATGGAAGAAACAAAAGATGAAGTTTCACATAATTACTATCGCCGTGAGCGATCCATGTCAGGTGCTTCTCGCATGATTAAGCTTCCATATTTAATTAAGAAAAAAAGTGCAAAAGCTTCCTATCAAAATGGCATTTTAGAAATCCGCGCTCCAAAACTTCCACAACAGCACGATATTTTATCCATAGATTAACCATTATATATATATTTTCCATATCCAAAAAGAAGGATGCCCAGCATCCTTCTTTTATTTCAAGATTCGCTCCATATCACGTAAAATGTCTTCGTACGGTGTCTTACTAATTCCACTGTATTGCTTCATTACTTTTCCTTCTTGATCAACTAAGAAGAATGATGTTCCATGGATGACTTGACCATTTTCCGGTTTATCTACTAACGTTTGGAAATTATCCTTTGCAAATTTTTTCACATCTTCTAATGAGTACCCTGTTAGCAAATTCCAATTTTTCGTATCATCTGTGAACTTTTGTATAAATGCTTTCAAATTCTCTGGTTTATCCACTTCAGGATCTACACTAAACGAAACGAATTGAACATCTAATTTTTTCTCTTTCGCCATCTTTTGTAGCTTTGCCATATTAGCAGTCATTGGTGGACAAACCGTTTGACAATTGGTAAACATAAAGTCAGCCACCCATACTTTCCCTTTTAAATCTTTTGTTCCAAACTTTTTACCATCTTGATTTATGTATTGAAAAGTTTCTAAATCCCAATTTAATGGTTTACGGAGTTTTGATCCTGAGCCGCATCCTGCAAGTATAAAGAAGCAAAAAACAACTATGAGACCAATCAGCTTTTGATAACGCTTCATTTTCAAACCTCTCTTCTCTTTTCTAAATTTATGTATGACATGTTTATCATAACAAAAGTAAACACTATGAGAAAATTGTTTATCCAATTTGTTCACGAAATCGTACGAATTTAGGTATGTTACTTCCTATTTTCGAGCGAATTACTAGACAACTGTTTCATTGTTTACTAAAATTATCTCCTTCCCGTCTCTTTACACAATAATTTTCAATAAGTCACTCGCTTTGTAAAGATATCCACACTATTTTTTACAATTTTTTAATCGTTAATCAATTTCCCTCACTTTTTTCCTTTACAACATTTCGATACAATACAACTACAAAGATTTTAAATGAGGTGATGTTCATGGCAAAGCGCTATGAACATATGGATAATGTTAGTACAAAAAAACCACTTCGTTCTTTTTTACGTTGGCGTAAAGAACGAAAACAAAACAAAAAAGATTTTTCTTATCTAGTAGAACAATCACCTGTAAAGAGTAGCCAGTTTTTACGAACGAACACTGAAAAAACAACAATTACATGGATAGGTCACTCAACATTCCTTATACAAACAAACGGGCTCAACATTTTAACAGATCCAGTATGGTCAAAGAAAATAAAGCTTGTACCGAGGCTAACGAATCCCGGCCTTACATTACAGGAATTACCTAAGATTGATATTGTCCTCATTTCACACGGTCATTATGACCATTTGGACTTTTCTACACTTCGTCTATTGAATTCAGATGTTCTATACTTAGTACCTACTGGATTAAAAAAGTTATTTACAAGAAAAAAATTTATGCGAGTAGAAGAATATAACTGGTGGGAATTCACAAAAATTAATGATGTAGCATTTCACTTCGTACCGGCGCAGCACTGGACAAGAAGATCATTGTTTGATATGAATACTTCCCACTGGGGTGGATGGGTTATCGATAATAGCACAACAGATGAAACCATTTACTTTTGTGGTGATAGTGGCTATTTCCAAGGGTTTAAAGAAATTGGCAACCGATTTTCTATTGATATCGCCTTAATGCCTATTGGTGCATATGAACCAGAATGGTTTATGAAAGTATCACATGTTTCCCCCGAGGAAGCAGTGCAAGCCTTTTTAGATGTAAAAGCAACGCATTTCATTCCAATGCATTACGGTACATTTGCACTTGCTGATGAGACACCTAGAGAAGCTATTACCCGACTTCGTAACAACTGGAATTTACGTATGTTACCTTGGGAACAACTTCACGTATTATTTCTTGGTCAAACGTATTTTCCAGAAAAAATGCCCTCTGAGGAAAAAGAATCCATAAAGGAACACGCAAAATTATAAATCCCTTTCCCCTTTTATGCATATTATAAACTAAGGCTTTAATGAACTGCTGATTTTCTGTTCATATAAGAACCGATAAAAGGAGAAAGGAATATTATATGAGGAAGTATTTACAACGACGCTTTATGATTTCAATAAGCGCCATCATCACGATTATCATCGTCTATTACAATCAGTTATAACATCTTAATTAATAGAACTTCTTCCCCACTCCTAAATAGTCTCATTCATTTAAAATGTTGCTGTAGATGAAAAGATAAAAAGAGCTACCCTCAAGTAGCTCTTTTTCTATTCAGCAAAATATGAAAATCCGATTGCCCCTACACCAGTGTGTGTGCTAATTATAGGCGTTGTGTAAAAAATTTCCGTTTGTGTAAATCCACTAATTTTTTCAACTGCTTCTTTCATTTTTTGCGCTAACGGTAATGCTTTCGCATGTGGTACAGCTACCGCCTTTACTGTTTTACCAGCTATATCTTCCTCAAACATTTTTATCAATGTTTTCACAATTTGACCTTTGCTGCGTACCTTCGCAACAGGATTATATACACCATCATCAATACTTGCAATTGGCTTAATGTTTAATAAAGATCCGATCATAGCTGTTCCTTTTCCAATCCGACCGCCTTTTACAAGGTTTTCTAACGTATCAACAACTACAAATAGACGAGTATTTTTACGAACTTCTTCAACACGCTTTAAAATATCCTCCAAAGAACGTTCTTCCTTCGCCATTTTTGCTGCTTCAATTACTTGATACGATAAAGCATGCGTAATAAACAATGAGTCTACCACTGTAACTTTCGTATCTGTCATCGTTGCTGCAGTATTAGCTGTTGCAACTGACCCACTTAAACCATGCGTTAAGTGAATGGAAAGAACTTGGCTACCGTCCTCCCCTAAACGATCATACATTTCAACAAACGATCCGACTGCTGGCTGTGATGTTTTTGGTAATTCTTCTGATTTTTGCATTTCTTCAATAAATTCATCCGGCTGTAAATCTACACGATCTAAGTATGTTTTTCCATTTACAGAAATCGACAATGGAATAACATGAATATCATATTTTTGAATCACATCTTGTGATAAATCCACCGTTGAGTCTGTAACAATTTTAATTTTTTGCATATTTTACTTCTTCCCTTTCCAATACGCTCTCCTTGTTATTATACTAGTATTCACAATGCTTTCAACAGTTTGAAGTGATTTTCGACAAATTTCTTTGACTTTTATGTCTAAAATAGAGACAGAGCTTATTTGCTCTGTCTCTATTTTAGACTATGCATTTTTTTCAAGCGAGTTTGTTTGATATACATTTGAATAATCATTCCACTTTAAGCAACTTTGTAAATATTCGCGAAAAGAGTATGAGAATCTCGGTTGTTTTTGTTTTTGAATTTTAGCAATAAATAGTTGAAGACGTGACTGAATTAGAAATGCTAATGGGTGTTGTGCTTGTAGGACAGGGATTTCAAATATTTTGATACAATTCCCTGTTGAATGAGTGAAATAAAAACTTTTCATAATCACGATATCAATCCTCTTTTTTATTGGATTTATAACTTCAGTATAAACTTACACTAGTGAAAAGTTTGTCTAAATTTCGGAGATTCTATAATTTTTTTCTTCTTTATATTGTATACAGTTATAAGTATAGTATAACAAATAAATAAAAAAAGTGCCTTTATAATGAGGCACTTTTTGATTCTGTATTCATTTCTCTTTTTATTTTCCTCTTATACACAAACTTTGATGCTGTAATACTTAATTCATAAATTACAAGAAGTGGTATCGCTACTGAAAAATCAGAAATAAAGTCTGGCGGTGTAATACAAACAGCAATTACAATTAAAATAAAATACGCATATCTTCTCACCTTTTGTAGTGCTATTGGATTAAGAACACCTATACTAGTTAAAAACATCGTAACGACAGGAAGTTCAAATATCACAGCAAATGGTACTGTCATATTCATCACAAACGAAAAATACTTATCCGTCGTAAACATTGTCTGAAACATATCATCACCAAGACTCATTAAAAATTGCAAAATAAATGGTAAAATCCAAAAATAGCCGAAGCAAAGTCCTCCAATAAATAATAGAAATAATGCCGGGATATACAGAATTGTCATTTTACGCTCATGTTCATGTAGAGCTGGTTTTACAAATAACCAAATTTGTAAAGCTGCAACTGGTATTGTACATACAATTGAAAAGACAGCTGCAATCACAAAATAAATCCATAAAATATCACTTGGACCTAAAACAGTTAATTTCATATTTAAATCTTTTACGATAAAATTATATATTTCTTTCGTAAATGAAAAGCCAATGACAATAAAAATCAGAAACGTCAGCGCTGTTATAATGAGTCGCTTTCTTAACTCTCCAAGATGCTCTATGACACTCATCTCTTGATTGTCCACTCTTATCACCACATTCCCCACTCGCTATATACCATAGAAACAAAATAACCTAGTGAAATTTATTTCTTTTCTTCCGTATCATCATGCAAACCCTTTGCAGACTTTTTAAACTCTTTTAATGTTTCCCCAAAAGCTCGTCCAATTTCAGGTAACTTTTTTGGACCGAAAATAATTAAAGCGAGTACTAAAATTAATATTAAACCCGGAACCCCAATATTTGGCATATGACTTCCCCCTTAATCTCACTTAATTTTATTTTGTCAAAAAATTTTGTAAACGTCAATGCATCTATTAGCTTTTGTCAAAAAAATTCGAAAATATAATCACTTAAACAATTTTCATTTTCTATTTCTTATGTATATGATATGGTAAAGGAAATTACACCTTACTTCATCAAACATGAAAGGAATCAAATTATGACTCAAAAAATAACACGAATGACGCAATTCGTAAAAGAGGAAATTGCCAATGCGATTACCCATGGCATCGGTGCCATTTTAAGCATTCCTGCATTAATAATACTAATTATGCATGCATCAAAGCATGGTACTGTATCTGCTATTGTTGGATTTACAGTTTACGGCGTGAGCATGTTTCTACTATATTTGTTTTCTACGCTATTACATAGCATCCACCACCCGAAAGTAGAAAAATTATTTACGATTTTAGATCACTCGGCCATCTATCTCTTAATTGCCGGCACGTATACACCATTCTTACTAATTACTCTAAGAGGGCCACTCGGCTGGACATTACTTGCAATTATTTGGACGCTGGCCATCGGTGGAATTATTTTCAAAATTTTCTTTGTACGCCGTTTTATTAAAATGTCAACACTGTGCTATATCATTATGGGCTGGCTCATTATCGTTGCTATTAAACCACTTTATGAAAATTTAACCGGGCATGGATTTTCACTATTGTTAACCGGTGGGATCCTATATTCAGTAGGGGCTATATTTTTCCTTTGGGAAAAGCTGCCCTTCAACCATGCAATTTGGCACCTTTTTGTATTAGGTGGTAGTGCAATGATGTTCTTCTGCGTCTTGTTTTATGTATTGCCTGTTGCATAAAAAAGTCTCAGCTTTTCAAGCTGAGACTTTTTTATTACTTATGTAATTGAGCCGCAATAATATCTTTCGTATGCTGCGTTAATTCTTTTATATCCATACTTGCATATTGCTCAGGTGTAATTGGTTTAGAAATGGTTACTGTTGCATGAGCAGGCTTCATGCGATTTCCATTCGCCTCAAACATCTTATATGTTCCGTCTACAGTTACTGGTAAAATAGCTACTCCGGCTTTTACAGCAAGATGAAAACTTCCTGCTTTAAACTCCCCCATTTCGCCCGCCTTACTGCGCGTTCCTTCTGGGAAAATTACGATAGAATGTCCATTCTTTAAAAGTTCAATTCCATCTTTAATAGCTTGGAGCGACTGACGACGATTACTACGATCCATAAACACACAATTCATCAATTCCATCCAAGTTGGTACAATCGGAAATTTTTTAATTTCTGCTTTTGAAACAAACCCAATCGGTTTATTCAAGTACCCAAGTAAAACTGGAATATCCATATCACTTTGATGATTACTTACAACAAGGACCGGTTTATCTTTCGGCACATTTTCAATTCCATTTACTTGTACAGTCGACCCAGCTACACGAACCATTTTCTTACCAAACCAGTTTGTTGTTTTATACACGAGGCGATCTTTCTCTTGTGGCGACATTGTCTGTGCTTTTCGTTTTATACGCCATAATCTCGGTGTAATACCAATTACAATTACAATTAAATAAAAGATTTTAAAAAACGTTTGAATCATATAGAACCCCCACTTATTCTCATTCCGTCCTTCATTATACTAGACAAACGAAGGAAAAAGAAGAAAAAATGTCCAAACGACAAGCGTTTGGACATTTTTGAGTTTTCTATATTAGAAACGTTTTGCTAATTCGCGAGCATTTGCAATTGCCGCTTCTTTAATTTCTGGTGCTTTTTCAGGGTTTGCATTCATACCTTCAACCGCAAGGTAGTCTACATCAGATATACCCATAAATCCTAATACTGCATTTAAGTGCTTGCGGCCAAAGTCCATTGCTGCGTATGGTCCTTCAGAGTAAACGCCACCTGAAGCTTGAATGTGAAGTGCTTTTTTCCCTCCTAGTAAACCAACTGGTCCGTTTTCAGTATATTTAAAAGTTTTACCTGCGATAGACAAGTTATCCAAGTATGCTTTTACTACTGGTGGATAACTGAAGTTCCACATTGGCGTTACAAACACATAACGATCTGCATTCATAAATGTTTCTAAGTTTGTATTCATTGCTGCAATTTTTTGTTGTTGGCTTTCGCTTAACGTTTCAAAGCCTTCACCTGCTGCAAATTTACCCCAAGCTGTAAATACTTCTGCATCAATTGCTGGTACAGTTGTGTTAAATAGATCAATTGTTACCACTTCATCTTGTGGATGTTCATTTTTATATGCTTCAATGAATGATTCCCCTACTGCCATACCGAAAGATGCTTCTGCTGAATTTGGATTTGCTGTAATAAATAGTACTTTTGTCATTTTTATTCTCTCCCTTAATAATTATCTTTAATTTGAGATTTTAATAAAAAAGTAAATAACTTACCTTATGTAAGTATAATACAAAAACATTCTTTTTCTGTCAATAAAAAATAGCTGCTTTTTTTTCGTAAGTAGATAATTCTCCCATCTCCATTTCATTGAATATTCACATTTCATTATTCAATCTTCACGAAAAAAGCTATCTCCTTTTTTAAGGAGATAGCTTTTTCCTAAGTATTACTTTTGAAAAACATGTTTCACTTTTTCACCAGGTACGTTACTTCCACCCCGGCCTTTTACATCTTCAATCATCATCGTAACAATCATATTCGGTGAATTTACATCAAAAGCAGCGAACCATCCAAGTTCTTTTCCATCTGCTTCCTTCGACTCTTTTAACTCAGCTGTTCCCGTTTTTCCAGCGAGAGTCATACCGTCAATCTTAGCAATTTTCCCTGTACCATCTTCATCATTAATTACTTTTGTTAACGCATTTTTTAATATATCTTGGTTCCCTTTAGAAATCACATTTTCTTTCCAAGGTTTAACTTGTTTATCATCTTTAATAAGATGTGGAGATGGTATATTCCCTTCATTTACAATCGGTGCATACGTTAATGCCAAATGAAGAGGCGTCATTAATACTTGGCCTTGTCCATACCCTGTATCAGCCATTTGAATATCATTTTTAATGCCATCTTTTGCAATTTTTGAAACCGGGAATGGATATTCAATTGGTAACTTTTCATCGAATCCAAATTTCTTTGCTTCACTCATAAATTTATCTTTCCCAATTTTTATTGCTTGTTGTGCAAAGTAAATGTTATCAGAAAACTTCATTGCTTTATCAAAATCAATTGGACTTGCATCTTTTACACGTGTTACATAATAATTTCCCCATGAAGAATCTTTTGTCCATTGTAATCCTTCAATTTTCAATTCCTCTTTTGGATCAATTGTTTTCGTTTCAAGACCAATCGCACCTGTAATTGCTTTAAATACAGAACCTGGTGCCGATGCTTGTGTAAAGCGATTTGTCATTGGCTTTTTCGGATTATTATTCCATGCTTCACGTTGTGTTTTTGATGCACCCCTTACTATTACATTCGGGTTGTACGCAGGGCTACTCACAAGTGCAATTGTTTCACCAGTCTGCGGATTTATCGCTGCACTTGAACCAGCTTCTCCCTTCATTTCGTTAAAGATTTTTTCCTGAACTGTACTATCAATTGTTAACGTAACATTTTCTCCATCTTTTGCTTCAATTTTAGCTAATTCTTTTTTCTCTTTTCCTTGTGCATCCTCCATGAAGACACGGCCACCTTTTTTACCACGTAGCTTCTCTTCAAATACTTGCTCCAAACCAGCTTTTCCAACTGGGTCATCTGCCTGATATCCTTTTTTCTGTAAATCCTTTAAATCTTCTGCATTCACTTTCCCCATATATCCTGTTAAATGAGCAGCAGCCTCTCCCAATGGATATGTACGAACATTGACTTGTCGAGTCGTTACACCGTCTAAAGAAATATAATCATTTTGCGTTGCACCTTCTTGTAAAATCCCAATTGGTACAAATGAATCTGGTTTAATCCATTTTGCCGCAAGCTTTTGATCTATCTCTTCTACAGACATATTCAGCAACTTTCCAATTGTTTCCTTTGTCTGTGGTGCAGCCTCTCCTAGTTTACCTGGAATGATGCCAATTTCATTTGCTCTTCCATTCGTTGCAAGTCCTTTTCCATTACGATCATATATCTCCCCACGCTTCGCTTGAAACGTTTGCATACGTACTTTACTGTCTTTTGTCATGCCTGGAAAAATAAAATCTGGAGTCCAGTCTATTTTCCAAGATTCTTTATCTCCATCTTTCTCTTTCACAAGCTTTGCTTCGTGAGAAAAGGAAATTTTCCCACCAACTGTATCCATACTCACATTAAAAGGAATTGGTCCTTTATCTTCTTTATCCTCTTTTACTTTTCCTGTTTCTATCTTTAGATTTTTAACCTCAATACCCGCATAAATCTTTTCATACTTCTCTGTAAAATCTTTTTTTGAAATAGATTTTTTTGCATCTTCTGACAATTGATCATACATATCTGCAAATTTTTGCTTATTCCACGCTTTTGCATATGTATCAAATGCTTGTTCTGGCTTTTCTTCTTTACCACATCCTACTAGCATGAGTGTGAAGCAAAGAAAAAGCAATCCCCATAGTTTTTTCAACCGATTCTCCTCCTTTAGTTAAGCAAAGAAATAATAAATATAAATCTGTCTTTTATGGATTTTTCCTAAGCTACTAAAACTTACAACCTCTACCATTATATCATCAAAAAAGTTCATTCATAAAGTTTTATCTTATTATCCAAATAAAAAGATTGATGTGAACATACACATCAATCTTTTTATGATTATTTTTGTTTTTCATATATGTGATAGTAATATGTGTACGGATTCTTTTCATCCGTAACACCTTTTTCCACAAAAACTTCTTTCCACTCTTTCATATTCATTTCTGGGAAGAATGTATCTCCTTCAAATGAATGGTGAATCTTTGTTATATAAAGCTTGTTCACATATGGTAAGAACAATTCGTAAATTTGCGCTCCACCAAAAATAAAAATTTCTTCTTCATTTTTACATAACTCAAATACTTCTTCTACTGACTGCGCAATTTCACAGCCTTCTACATGATAATTCATATTGCGCGTTACGATAATATTTCGTCTTCCTGGAAGTGGTCTTCCAATCGCTTCATAGTTTTTTCTCCCCATAATAAGTGGGTGACCCATTGTTGTCTTCTTAACATATTGCAATTCACTTGGTAAATGCCACGGTAATTTATTATCCTTACCGATGACTTTATTTTCATCCATTGCGACCATAAATGAAATAATCATATTTTCATCTCCTTTTGCGTTTACACTGCGACAGGCGCTTTAATTGCAGGATGTGGATCATAACCTTCTAATGTTAAATCCTCCATTTCAAAATCAAAAACAGACTTTACATCTGGATTTAATTTTAGCGTTGGAAACGGACGTGGTTCACGCGCTAACTGCTTTTCCACTTGTTCAAAATGATTTGTGTAAATATGTGCGTCTCCAATCGTATGAACGAACTCTCCTGCTTCTAAACCACATTCGTGCGCGATTAAATGTGTTAACAATGAGTAGCTTGCAATATTAAATGGAATGCCAAGGAAAATATCACCGCTTCGTTGATATAACTGACACGAAAGCTTTCCGTCTGCTACGTAAAATTGAAATAGCGTATGACAAGGCGGAAGTGCCATACTTGGCACATCTTCAGGATTCCAAGCAGAAACAAGTAAGCGACGAGAATCTGGTGTTTTCTTAATCATTTCGATTACATCTTTTAACTGATCAATCGTCTCACCTGCTGTCGTTTTCCAAGCACGCCATTGTTTTCCATATACATCTCCTAAATAGCCATACTGATTTGCAAAATCATCATCTTCCAGTACATTCTTTTTAAACAAATCCATTTGCTCATCATATTGTTTCTTAAACTCTTCATCCTGCTGAGAGCGAAGTCCAAAGTCCGTCATATCTGGCCCTTCATACGCATCGCTTTCTACCCAGCTTTTAAACGCCCATTCATTCCAAATATTATTGTTATTTTGTAGTAAATAACGAATATTTGTATCGCCTTTCATGAACCAAAGAAGTTCACTAGCTACTAAGCGGAATGGCACACGCTTTGTCGTTAACAAAGGGAATCCCTTGCTAAGGTCAAAACGCATTTGATATCCAAATACAGATACAGTCCCTGTTCCTGTACGATCTTCTTTTTTTGTACCATGCTCCATCACATGGCGACACAGATTTAAGTATTCATATTCAGCATGTTTCATATGTAAGAAAAACCCTCTTTCGCATCTATTTCCTATATGGAGTTTATCATACAAAAAATAATTCTGCATGCAAAATTCTCAGTAAAACTTATTGAAAAATATTTCAATATAGTAAGTATTAACAGAAATCTAGTATAGGATATCCATTTTAATGAATCTTACAAAATTCTTAACTTTTCATCTTTTAAGAGGTATTTCACTCTTTACCAAAGAAACTATAGTGCGGAAGTATAAAATAATATTTGGAGGTTAGAAGCATGTCTAAAATTGAAATTCCTGTTATTAGTTCATTACAAACAACAATTGAAAAAATGATGAAAGATCTACACGTTCCTGGGGCTGCTGTCGCAGTTATAAAAGATGGAGAAGTCATTGTTTCAGAAGGATTTGGCTATCGTGATTCAAAACAGAAAAAACCGGTTACGCCTCAAACACGCTTTGCAATTGGATCTGCGACCAAGGCATTTGGCACCCTATCTTTAAGCCTATTAGCACAACAAAAAAAGTTTGATTGGGATACTCCTGTTCAATCTTATATCCCTACCTTCGCTTTATCAGATATACTTGCAAGCTCCCAAATTACAGCAAGTGATTTAGCTTCCCACCGCTCTGGCGTTAGTCGTCATGATGCTCTTTGGTACAACTCTTCCTTAACTCGAAAAGACATCGTTGAAAAAATAAAACATTTATCACTTGATGCACCATTTCGCACAGCTTTCTTATATAACAACTTAATGTATGCAACAATTAGCTATATTGTAGAAAACATTACAAATCAGACATGGGAGCAATACGCCAAAGAACATATTTTAGCACCACTTCAAATGGAGCAAACAAACTTCTCTGTCACAGACTCACAAAATACGAATGACTACGCATTGCCTTACGTTGAGAAAGATGGAGAAATAAAAGAGGTACCATTCCGTAATATTGATACAGTAGGAGCTGCTGGATGCATCAATTCAACAATTGCAGATATGGCAAATTGGGTACTTTTCCATCTTAATCAAGGAAAAACAGGAGATCACGAATTACTATCTTCTGAATTATTACAACAAATGTATACGCCGCACAATACAATTCCTGATCAGCCACTTTTATCGCCCCCTGAATCACCAGTAAATAGTTATGGTCTTGGTTGGTTTATTAGTTCTTACCGTGGCTATAAAGTAATTCATCATAGCGGAGGTATCGATGGATTTTCTGCACTTGTCTCATTTATTCCAAAAGAAAATATAGGCCTTGTCATATTAACGAACGCCGGAAGCACCTTACTTCCTAGTTATCTTGCAAATCAAATCTATGACGAACTCCTCGGATTGGAAACAATTGATTGGCATAAGCGTGCTATAGAAGACACCGCTCAATTGAAAGAAATGATGAAAGAAGTAAACCAATCACTTCCAGAACAAGTAAAAGAGACCGTACCTTCTCATGCATTAGAAGACTATATTGGAACATTCGAACACCCTGCTTATGGAACACTAGAAGTGTATAAACAAAATGAAGAGTTATATTTACAGTTCACAGAACTAAAAGTTCGGTTACATCACCATCATTATGATATGTTTTATGCAACATTAGACTTATTCCAAATAGAAATGAATGTGTTGCTTGCTTATGAGATGGATATAAAAGGGGAATTCCAAACAATCCAATTACATGTACCAGTTATGTTAAGTACACAGCCTCTTACATTTACGAAGATTAAATAAAAATACAACAATCTAAACTTATAATAGAGGAAAGCTATACTTTCCTCTATTATTTATCCCGTATTAACGGGTAATAAGATCTCTCCTCACATTTCCACATTAGGCGTATAAGCCACTTCTACAACAAACCCATTCGGATCATAAAAATCCACAGTATAATATCCATCTGAGTATTGATTCGTCTCAATCGGCCCACGAATAATCTCCGCTTGTACATTTTGTAAGAAATTAGTGACCTCATCAACTACAGCTCTACTAACAGCCTGATAACAAATATGCCTCGGCCCTAACGTTCTTACAATCTTTTCCTCTACTTCCTTGAAATACATTTCAATCTTCCCTGTACTAAATGCACTCTCATTCAACTGTTTCCAGCCAATGATAGAGAACAACCTACTATAAAAACATATGGATTCCTCTAAATTTGCTACCCAAAATTCAATATGATGAATACCAGGTTCAAACTGCTGCATCCCCTTCTCTTCCTTTCTTTCATTTTAATGAACAGACTCAACTATATGTAAAATTTCATTTGGTGTATTTACCATATAATTTGGAGAATCTTCTTTGATCGTTTCCATCACATCATATCCCCATCCAACCCATACGACGTTTACGCCAACTTTTTTACATGCAATAATATCTCGTTGCTCATCACCAACATACAGCATATCAGCTTCTGTTAACTTTTTTTCTTTTAAAAATTTCTTGATAATTTTATCTTTCCCAAACAAATTTTTCGAACAAAAAACTTCTTGAATATTTTTTATTTGATTGTTATGTAGAAATGCTCTAATATGCTCTTCTGAATTAGAGGATATTACTGCTATTCCATAACCCTTTCTATGTAATTCATCTAGCACTTCCTTCATGCCATTAAATAAGACTAGATCTTTAATAGCTGGCTGGTATAGTTTATAAAACTCTAGCGCTAATATAGGCAATTTATAAAGTGGTACATGAAGCTGTTTACACCTTTCAGGAATAGATAATTTTCTTAAAGGTTCAATTTCTTCTTCACTTACCGTTTTATACCCATGTTTCTCAGCAAGTTGATTATAAATAGGAACAAATATATCTTGTGAATCTACTAATGTACCGTCAAAATCAAATACAACATATTTCAACATAATGAATACTCCCTTAGCCTCTTTTTGAACAAATCCAAACATATTCTATTCGCTGTTAAGATCCGCTTCACCTTTAATTTTCACATTTATAAAAACAAAAAAGAACAAGGACATCTCCTCGTTCTTTTTATCACGACAGCCATTTCGGCGGCATATTCGTATTCCAATAAATATCTCCTAACTCATGATGCGCTGTATATCCATCATCAAAGCGATGGTAGTGGAAATTAAAATAATATCCATCTTGTGGTGGATGATCCCGCCTTACATGGAAACGTAGTAAATCATTTCCTGTTTTCGTATCATATACATGAAAAATCTTTTCGTTATTGCCGCCTGCTGGTTTCTGTGAAATTGCTAATGATTGTAAAGACTCTTCCGGTACATCTGTTGTAAGCTCTGCAATTGCTTCTTCTATTTTAGGTAGAATAATATCTTTAAATTCATCTTCAATGACAGGTCCAATTTTAGAACCAAACTTTTGCATAGATTGTTTCTCAGCTTCTTGCATTGCATAGGTCACAAAGGTCTCTGCGGTTAACCTCTCTGAATTTTCTTCATATGTATAGGACGTCTGCTCCAAATTTTGTTGCCTTGTTGTAGGCTTGTCCGCTTTTGCATTATCAAGCAAAATAGAAGGAGGCGTCACTAAACCAAATGTAAATACAGTAATTAATGCGACTAACGTCTTTCTAAACCAATTTGGCATTTTTTATTCCCTCCCCTTTCACTACTTATATTTGTATAACGGTTGTTTCTTCCATTATACAAAATGATGCTAATTTTTGCACTTTACAAATTTATTAACTTTCATATTTTTTTCATTTGAATATGTAATAGTCAGATTTCATATAATATAAGTACAACAATAGTGAGGAGGATTTTTAATGACTCTAGATGTCATGTACTCCGTCGTGAGCATTTTTGTTCTCTTATATTTTATTTACCAGTCAATTACAGACTAAAAAAGAGCCATTATGGCTCTTTTTTCTATGGTATGAATACAATCCAGCCTATTAATATTAATAGTAGGCTTCCTACGATAATAGCTGGTAATAAATAAAACTGGCCAAGTATAACTATGCCGTAAATCAAAACAGCCGGAACAAACAAGAACATTCCCGCTCTTCCTTTTAACAATAATAACTTCCCTTGATCACAATATAATTGGAGAAACATTTTTTTAACAAATTCATTCCATTGATCCCCTGAATAACGTGCAATTGCAACACAGGCAAATACAATAATAATAAGCGCAATCCACCATGGTGTTACTTTTATCGATACTGCACTCATAAAGATAATTTTAATATAAAAACTTAAAGAAGCACCTGATCGAAAATACTCCTTAAAAAATGATTCAATAATACGCGAATCAGATTTTTTCCCTAGTATATGCTTCGAACGTGGAAACAGCCATGGTCTCGAGTTATTACTTGGCTTCGTTATTTGACCACTAAAGTGCATGATTTCCGTTGTCCAGCGCATACCCTCTTCCTTTTCTTTTTCAACTTCCTTAAAAAAGAAACGTTGATAGTTCATTTTTTGTTTTATCAATATCAAACTAATTTCAATCAATACAATGATAAATAGCATTGCATATACTGGATGTTTAAAACCTAAAAACATACCACTTCCCAAACAAATAAAACTCATAAAAAATACGATAATCTTTACAATCCATAATACCCAGCGCTTCCCTCCACGCACATCTATATATCTTACCAATAGTGATAACATACACCGAAAAACGGTAAAGGACAGCCAAAATAATACGACTTGTAAAAGAGAAGCCCCCATACTCTTAACCAATATAGGTAACATAATGAGCGTTACAATGATATTTGTTAAACTTATTCGAATACATGTGTATACCATGCCATATTTCATTAATTTTTTCATGTGAACTGGATGCTGAATTAAAAACAGGCTATCTGCTTGCTCAAAAAACGAACGCATTCCTCTTGAATATGTAACAAAGAAAAATACAAACAAGCCCAATAAAAAATAAGCCGGTTCTTCTGCAGATAATTCTCTTGTCCATAACGAACGATAATAAATCCCGCTAAATACAAGTACTGGAACGATAAAATATAATGCGATTGTCCAATCAGTTACAGACCGAATGGATTTCCATTTTCTTTTCAGTTCATGACGCAACCTTTTATAAAATTGTTGTTTCATCATGTTGTTCCCGCCTTACGATTGCATCAAAACAATCTAATAATGGACTCTCTGGCATTTCTGCTAGGGATTGAATTGTTTGTAGATTACCGTTTGCTAATAACGTTCCTTGTGAAATAAGTAAAAATCGTTCACAGATTCTTTCCGCTGTATCTAGCACATGGGTACACAGTAAAATCCCTACTCCCCGCTCTTTTTCTTTATATAAGAAATTTAAAAATTCTCGTGTTGCTACTGGATCTAATCCAATAAACGGTTCATCAATAATATAAAAGTCTGGTTCCGTTAAAAAAGCCAAAATCAACATTGATTTTTGTTTCATACCTTTTGAAAACTTTGATAAGTATTCATGCTTATGCTTTTCCATTCGAAATGTATGTAATAACTCCTGTGCGCGTTCCTCCCAGCTCCCTATTTCACACCCACGTGCAGCCATTAACAATTCAATGTGCTCCCATAATGTTAAATAATTATAATACGTTGGGTGTTCTGGCACATATGCATACGGATTCTCTTTTTCACCAAACGAAATTTCACCCTCCATATTTGCAAGTAAGCCAAGCATTGATTTAATTGTCGTACTTTTCCCAGCTCCATTTGCACCAATAAGAGCAACTAGTTCACCTTTTTCAATTGAAAATGCTATATCATGGATTGTTTTTTCTCCTGCTTCATAACCCGCTGATCGAATATTGACCTGTAACAAATTACTTCCCCTCTTCCCACTTACAATAAACTCCAGGAAAATCATAACATATTTCTTCTTAAAATATTATTCTATATATCTAATATATTAAATATTTATATTCGTACTACTAGCAGGAAAAAACACTTTTTAACAGAATATTTAACATTTGGAGTTGTTAATTTATATTTATAGATGGAGTTGAGAGTATGAAATCTCACATTCGAAAAGCAACTGTGAACGATATAGACGCACTTTGTTCACTAACAAAAGAATTAAAAGGTTCTGATATTTCTTATGTAGACATGCAAAACCGCTTACAATTTGTTGAAATGAGCCCATTTGACTTCTTATATGTTTACGAAGAAGATGATCATATATTTGGATTCCTTGGATTTCGTATACGTGAGAACTTAGAAGATGTGACACGATACGGGGAAGTATCCATTATTAGTGTTGACTCCACAGCAAGAAGAAAAGGAATTGGACAAATTTTAATGGAGTATGCTGAACAGTTAGCTAAAGAGCATAACTGTATTGGAACATGGCTTGTAAGTGGTACGCAAAGAACAGATGCTCATCCATTCTATAAAAAATTAGGATACGAAATAAACGGATATCGATTTGTAAAATACTTTTAATTTACTAGTTGAAGGGAACTACTATTATGACAAACATTCAAGCAATATTTATCGATCGTGATGGAACCATCGGAGGAGATACTATCGTACATTATCCTGGTGAATTTACCTTATTTCCATTTACACAAGACGCCTTACGTGCATTAAAAGAACAAAATATAAAACTATTTTCCTTTACAAATCAACCTGGTATTGCTGATGGAAAAGCAAGTATAGAAGATTTTATTCAAGAACTAGAAGCTTTTGGTTTTGATGACATCTATCTTTGTCCTCACAGACATGAAGATGGATGCGAATGTCGAAAGCCAAGTACAGGTATGCTTCTGCAAGCATCAAAAAAACATGAGCTTGATTTAACAAAATGTATCGTTATTGGCGATCGCTGGACTGATATCGTTGCGGGTGCACATGTTCATGCAACAACGATATTAGTTCAAACGGGTGCCGGGCATGACGCATTACATACATATCGCGATAAATGGGCTCATATTGAACCGAGTTATATTGCAGAAAACTTTCAAGATGCTGTCATTTGGATTCTGAAACGAATTACAACACAAATTTAAGAAGCACCTTATTTAAAAAAAACCTAACATATTAATCAAAAGTAATATGTTAGGTTTTTTATTTTTCATATACAAATCTACAAGCAATCGCAAATAATATTGTACGCTGTATTCACAGGAACTGGCACAATAGTAATATACGTTGAATAATAGAGTTCGGTTTGTATTTTCGCCTGTATTAATATTGAATTTAGAAAGTTAATTCATAATGGAAATAACGATTATCTCTCAAATATCCATTCTCGGCATATAATCGCTGTGCTGATATGTTATCTATTTCTGTTTGTAATTTTAATCCTTTTGCACCGTTCTCTAGTGCGAAAATTCTAGCCGCTTCTAATAATTTTTTTCCAATACCTGCGCCGCGGTTACCTTCTTGTACAAATAGGTCATTTAAAATCCATAATTCTTTCATCGAAACTGATGAAAAAGAAGGATATAATTGTGTGAATCCAAGGTACTCCCCATCTTCAACAGCTACAAAAATTACAGATTCTTTTCGCTCTATGCGATTACGCAAAAATACTCGTGCTTCTTCCACATTCGACTCTTGTTTATAAAAGGTACGATAATTATTAAATACTGATGCTACTCCATCTAAATCTTCAATTGTCGCTTCATATATTTTCACTTTACTTCGCTTCCTTTCCAATACTCCTTCATAAGGTCCGTTACCCATTCAGGTTGTAAAATATCTTCATTCGGTAAAAATTCTCTCATAACAGGCTTTATATCCAATATAGGTGTACCGTCAATTGCATCTAATCCTTCAACTACAATTGATTTTCCTTCTCGCCTTACAACTTTTGCAATTGTCGCCCCCAATCGATTGGGACGATTTTTCCCCCGCTGTGCAAAAATACCTATTTTCGGATATTCCTTATTATTTCGTGGATGTCTAGCCGAATATTGAATCTGTTCATCTTTCACTTTATGAAAATAAAAGATTACTTCAATATGTGAAAAATCTTCAATTCCTTGTATACTCTCTTCTGCATATGAATCCGTTAATGTAATAAGAGATTGTACATCTCCCCATTCATCATCCATTATCATTTTTCTTTCATTATGTACAAAAGCAATTGGCCGAAGTGAAAACATCCATACTCCCCCTTTTTTGTAACCACTTACATTATAAAGTATCTTCTGAATATTTTCCATCGACACAATCGGATTAGTTTACATAATAAAGTTATGTAATTATTTTTTATTCTTTTTCACCACATCCAAATAACCTCCTAAAGAGATGTTTACAGCTTCAACAGCATGTATAAAAGTTGTATCAAATAAAGGAACTTGAGAATCTTCCTGTTTTACTAATAGCCCTATTTCCGTACAACCTAATATAATTCCTTCTGCTCCATTTTGTACGAAACGATTTATTATTTCTTTATAGGAATCTCTTGATGTTTGATTAACCTTTCCTAAACATAACTCGTTATATATGATTCTATTTACTAATTCCCTATCTGTTTCATTTGGTATCATTACTCTCATACCCTTTTCTTCTATACGTGATTTGTAAAAATCTTGTTCCATTGTATATTTCGTTCCGAGTAAACCAACTGATCGAATTCCTTGTTTCTTTATTTCCATAGCTGTTGCATCCGCGATATGTAAAATAGGAATACTCACCTTATCTTTAATATTACTAATCACTTTATGCATTGTATTCGTACAAATAACAATGAAGTCTGCACCAGCTTTCTCAAGAGAATATGCAGCTTCTCCTAATACGTTCCCCGCTTTTCCCCAATCACCTTCAGATTGATATTGTTCAATCTCTTCAAAATCAACGCTATATAAAAGACATTTCGCTGAATGTAATCCTCCTAACCTCTTTTTTACTTCTTCATTAATAATGCGATAATATTCAGAAGAAGACTCCCAGCTCATTCCACCAATAAGACCTATCATTTTCATCTTACCCATTCCCCCTTATTTTCTCATTTAAAATTTATACAACATTATTATGTAATTTTAACATAACAAAAAGGGCATTTGTTAAACAAACAAATGTCCTTTTTTAGTTCTTTCTTATACAATTCCAGTTAAGCTATAAACACCAATCACAACAAATACAGCTATTGTTTTAATAATAGTAATTGCAAAAATATCACGATAGGATTGCTTATGTGTTAATCCAGTTACTGCCAATAATGTAATGACAGCACCGTTATGTGGTAATGTATCCATTCCTCCTGATGCCATTGAAATAATCCTATGCATCACTTCAAATGGAATATTATATTGCTCTGCCGCCGCAATGTATTTCTCCGACATCGCACTTAAAGCAATCCCCATTCCTCCTGATGCTGATCCAGTAATTCCCGCAAGGACATTTGTAGTAACTGCACCATTTACGAGAGGATTTGTGAACGTCGTAGAAATACTGTCCCGAATGACACCGAAGCCGGGTAATGCTGCTATAACTCCCCCAAAACCATATTCTGCTCCAGTATTCATAGCAGCAAGCAATGCACCACCAATACTTGCATTTAAGCCAGCTTGAAATCCCGTAAATAAGCGGTTCCAATTTAAAATTATCGTTGTAATAATTCCGATTAATAGGGCCAGTTCAACAGACCATACGCCTAGCACACCAGAAAGTTCCACTTTGCCAAATGTTTTTAATCCAATAGATGAAAAATCAAATCCCTTTGGATACCATGTTGGAATCATCACTGTAAAAACTTTATTCATTACCCCCACTAAAATAAGCGGTATAAAAGCAAGTACTTGGCGAAGTGGTGTAATTTCGGGAGTATGAATAGCTGGTTTTATATTTTGTTCTGTTTCAGTTGTGGCTGCCATTTCAGAGTTCTCATTTCCACAACCATAATAACCTTCTTCACTTTCCTCTGCCTTTTTTCGTCTTCTTTCTAAATACAACATACCAACAAGAAATACAAAGACCGCCCCAATGATTCCAAGAAATGGTGCTGCATAAATGTCTGTTTTAAAAAACGTGGTTGGAATAACATTTTGAATTTGCGGTGTCCCCGGAAGCGCATCCATTGTAAACGTAATCGCTCCAAGAGCAATTGTTCCTGGTATTAATCGTTTTGGAATATTAGCCTCTCGAAATAAATTAGCTGCAAATGGATATACCGCAAAAGCAACTACAAACAAACTGACGCCACTATAGGTTAATATAGCACCCATCAGAACAATTGCTAGCATGGAACGTTTGACACCAACTAGCTGAATAATTGTTTTTGCAATAGACTCCGCAATCCCTGACATTTCTACTACCTTACCGAAAATTGCTCCGAGTAAGAATACTGGAAAATACAATTTAATAAACCCAACCATTTTTTCCATAAAAATATTAGAGAAAAAAGGTAATACGTGACTTGGCTCTGTTAATAAAACCGCAAATAGCGCGCAAATTGGGGCAAATAATATAACCGAAAAACCACGATAGGCAACAAACATCAGCATGCAAAGCGCCAATAAAATAATTACTAATTCCATCTCCTGCCCCCTTTTCATTTCCGTGGAAATATTTTAATAATATTCAGAAATCTATTGAGGTACTTATAGAATTTTCATATTGATAGTCAAAACATATACGATATAATTTTTTCACCTCATGATAAGAAGGGATGCGTGGGTTATTACTCGGACTCCCACTAGCCAATGCATCTTTCGCCATTTTTGAAAGAGCATTTTCAAATTCAACCTGATCAATTCCGTACTCCCTAAGATTAGGAATACGTAGATCCAAACAGAGTTTCTTTATTTCAAAAATAGCATGGTTAGCAAGCTCTTCATCAGATAATGAATGTAATTCCGGATTTATAATCCGCCCAATATCTGCGAGGCGTTTGACTGAGCAAATTTTTGTAAAATCTAAAACTGCTGGTAGTAACATCGCATTTGATATACCATGGGGTACATGAAATAGTGCTCCAATTGGACGTGACATTCCATGGACTAAAGTGACCGATGCATTTGAAAAAGCAATGCCAGCTTGCAAGGATGCAAGCATCATTGCTTCTCGTGCTTCTATATCTGTCCCCTTTTCATAGGCAATCCGCAAGTGTTTCATAATCGCTCCATTTGCTGCAAGTGCTAATACATCTGTAAGCGGTTGTGAAAATCTAGAAAGATATGCTTCAATTGCATGACATAGTGCATCAATTCCTGTTGCTGCAGTAATATTCGGTGGAACAGAACGTGTCAATAAGGGATCGATAATTGCTATGTGTGGCGTGAAGTTTGGGTGCTTAATCATCATTTTGACATCTGTTTTTGTATTTGTAATAACAGCAACACTTGTAACTTCTGAGCCTGTACCAGATGTTGTTGGAATTGCAATAAGGGGTAATGGTTGCTTTTCTATTTCCACATGATTTTGAACATAATCTTCAATCTCTCCTCCATTCGCAAACAGAACTGCAACAGCTTTTGCTGCGTCAATACAACTTCCACCACCAAGTCCAATAATAAAATCACATTTTGACTCTGCACATATCGTTAACGCTTCTAAAACATGAATATTTGTTGGTTCCACGTTTACATTTTCATAAATGATAACATCTATTTTTTTCGCTTTTAGTAGTTTCACACACACATCGATATAGCCAAGCTTTTTCATAATAGAATCACTGATAATGAAAGCTTTTTTTCCTAGCTTAATTGCTTGTTCTCCTAATTTATCAAGTGAATTTCTTCCATACAAAACATTCTTTGGCATACGAAACTCTGCGATTTCTTGCAAATAACCCACTCCTTCTTTCCCTACTAAATATTTTATAATGTGAAATTTCCATTGTATAAATTATCAAATGTAATATTCCACTTCGATTAATTATTTCCTCCCAGACCAATGCATTTATTAGTAGATTCCTGTAAATGTATAAAAGGCAATTACTAAAAATACAGCGACCGTTTTCAATATTGTCACAGCAAATATATCACGATACGATTGTTTATGTGTCAATCCTGTAACAGTAAGGATTGTAATAATTGCTCCGTTATGTGGAAGTGTATCCATCCCTCCCGATGCCATTGAAACAATACGATGCATCACTTCAAGTGGAATATGATATTGTTCTGCCGCTGCAATAAATTTATCTCCCATTGTACTTAATACAATTCCCATTCCTCCCGATGCTGAACCAGTAATACCAGCAAGAATATTCGTTGTCACCGCTCCATTTACGAGTGGATTGGTAAATGTTGCAGAAATGCTATCTCGCATAATCGCAAACCCTGGAAGTGCTGCAATTACGCCACCAAAGCCGAATTCTGCTCCTGTATTCATTGTTGCAAGCAATGCTCCTCCACTTGTATTCAATCCTGCTTGAAATCCTGTTACAACACGCTTCCAATATAATAAAAGCGTTGTTATAATCCCAATGATGAGTGCTAATTCTACAGACCAAATACCAAGTACTGCGCTTAACTCTATCTTACCAAACGATTTCATTCCAATTGAGGAAAAATCAAAACCATTTGGATACCATTTTGGTATTGTTATTGTAAAAAACTTATTCATAACTCCTACTAAAATAAGTGGTACAAAAGCAACGACTTGCTGTACTCTTGAAATTTTAATACTTTGAAGAGAAGTATGATTCTTTTGCTCTAACTCCAGTGATGCTGCCATTTCAGAATTCCCATCTTCAAAACCAAAATATCCTTCTCTAGCTTCTTTCGCCTTCTTACGTCGACTCTCTAAATAGATCAATCCTAACGTTAAGACAAAAATAGCACCAATAATACCAAGTATAGGTGCTGCATAAATATCTGTTTTAAAAAATGTTGTCGGGATTACATTTTGAATTTGCGGTGATCCTGGGAGTGCATCCATCGTAAACGTGACAGCTCCAAGAACGATTGTTCCAGGTATTAAGCGCTTCGGAATATTCGCTTGACGAAACAATTTTGCAGCAAATGGATATATTGCAAACACAACAACATAAACACTCACACCGCTATAAGTTAAAACAGCCCCCATTAAAACGATAGCCAAAATGGTCCGTTTTTCACCCACTATTTCAATAATTGTCTTAGCTATAGAATCTGCAATTCCAGACATTTCTACTACTTTACCGAAAATAGCACCTAGTAAGAAAACTGGAAAATACAACTTAATAAAGCCTACCATTTTCTCCATAAAAATATTCGAAAAGAAAGGCAGTACAAAACTAGGTTCTGTTAAAAATACTGCAAATAGAGCAAAAATCGGTGCAAATAAAATAACAGAAAATCCTCTATAGGCAACAAACATAAGTAAACTAAGTGCTAATAAAATAATAACTAGCTCCAATTCTCTCACCTTCCTTCGACTGAAAATTCAATCTTTTTAATCCAGATTTTTTCTATGTATCCCTACAAAATATCGCTTTTATAACGATTCAAATACTGACATTCCTTCCCCTTTTCTAACAAAATTTTTATAATTAAAATAGCATATTTATTACTATTCTATTACATATGAAAAATCCCTTTAAACGAAAACGATTTAACTATTACTCGTTATAAAGGGATTTGCTTTTTTGTTTTATATTTTAAAACTTCTGTCTTTTGCACAAAAGCTTCGCAACTCTTCGACATGTTTCACAATATGCGTCGCCCCTGCTTCTTTTAATTCTTCTTCATCCCCATATCCATACAATACACCGATAGAGTCAATCCCATTACAATTAGCTCCTATCATGTCATGCTTTCTATCCCCAATCATCACTATCTCTTCTCTTTGCAACTCTGGATTTGTATGCAAAATATATTCAATAATTTCATCTTTCTTTATTCGAGTTCCATCTAAATTACTGCCTACAATTTCTTCAAAAAAATGAATCAAGTTAAAGTGTTCTAAAACTTATTTTGCAAATACAGTGGGTTTTGAAGTTGCAACAAATAATCGTTTCTCTTCATCTTTTAACTTTTGTAAAATATAGGGAATCATCTCATATACACTATTCTCAAGTAGGCCGCTTCGCTTTAGATATTCACGAAAATATGTAACAGCTTGCTCTACTTGTTTTTCGTCCATTCCGTATCTATCTGCAAACGAATGCTGAATTGGTGGACCAATAAAAGAATCTAGCTCTTTCTGATTCGGTTCATCTATTCCCATTTTTCGCAATGCATATAAAACCGAATTTATAATTCCTTCTTTCGGATCTGTTAATGTTCCATCTAAATCAAATAGAAATGTTGTATACATCCCTGCTTCATACTCTTTTGCACGATTACTATAATATGTATGCATGACACAAATCCCCCTCTAACAGAAAAATCACCATCCTTTCTATATTATCAAAATATTTATTTATTTTGAATATTTATGTTGTTTTTTCACACATTAGCTTCTTCCCAACAGTCTGAGCCACGAATATATATACTCAAAACTATGTTCTTGTTGTATTATAAGTATAATTTCATAGAAAAATGGTGACCAAAGGTGACGATAACATTAATTTTCATAATGGCTTTCACGATTATCATCCATGCAGTCGAAACGAGTTCTTATAGTATTCACTTAGCAGGTATGCGTAAAAAAAAGATTGCTGTTTCCCTATCCGTAGTTGGGTTGGTGTTGCTGGTTTCACGAACATCCAACTTACTGCAAGCTTTTTTACTTGGCGGTATCGTTGATCAGGCCAAGATAGACTCTTCTATTGATTTAGAAAGAACAATACGTCTCGTTTTATTCACAGCTTCCATCGGTACACTGCTCGCAATTATTCTATATCCTACTTTCACAAAGCTATTTGGGTATGTAATTCAAAACTTTGAAACAGGCGGTTCATTCATTCGAATGATGAAAACAAACAATATACAAAAATTGAAGTATACAAAAAAACATGTAATGAAAGAGCACATTTAATAAGGAGAGATATGTATGCATATGAAAACAGAACAAGATATTATTAAACTCATACAAAACGATACTTGGATGATGGAAATATTGCAGACAGCAAAATCATTACAACTTCCTGATTGGTGGATTTGTGCTGGGTTTGTTCGTTCTAAAATTTGGGATGTTCTCCATGGATATGAAGTAAGAACACCAACACCAGACATAGATATTATCTATTTTGACCCATTACATATTAGTGAATCCATCGAAGAAAAATTAGAAAATAAGCTTAAAAGTATAGATTCTACTATTCCATGGTCAGTGAAAAATCAAGCTCGTATGCATGTAGTCAATAACATGCCACCTTATTCATCTTCAGTCGATGCAATTTCTAAATTCCCCGAAACAGCGACTGCTCTTGGAGTTACATTAGATGACCAAGATAATATTGTATTAACCGCCCCTTGCGGAATAGAAGATGTTCTCACGTTACAGGTGAAGCCAACACCTCATTTCCTCGAAACAAAAGAGCGCACAAATATGTATAAAAAAAGATTACAAAAAAAGAACTGGCAAAGTAAATGGCCTAACATTACAATCTTCCATCCTGAAATTTAAACATGAAGAAAAAAAGTGCTTCTCATTTTTATGAAGCACCTTTTCTTAATTCACTTCAAAAAATCAATCACAGTTTCTGCAAATCGCTCTGCCGCTTCATAATGCGGTGTATGACCACATTCTTCAAAGACTATGACTTTACCATTTTGAGTATCTCTTTGAAATACTTCAATGTGTTTTTCACAAGTTACTACATCGTGTTTTCCTATGATTAGCAACATTGGATTCTCGACATCTTTTAATTTTAATAATAAAGATTGATAAATTTCCCCTTCCTCTTTCAATCTTATAAAATGAATTGCGGAACGCTTATAAAACTCTTCCCATTCTCCCTCACTATATAAACTATAATCCGTTTCATCCTCAACGTAATTATATATTTCCATTCTGTTTTCTTCTAATTCATCACTTAATTTCGAATAAGCTTCTAGCAATTCCTCTGAACTAGCATTACTCTCTGCGATAGCTATACATTCTTTTCCCTGCTGTTCTTTCCCATACTCCATTAACAAAGTTCCTGTCTTTTTTAATAACGCTCTACTAGTTAATGCAAAATCAAAAGTTGGCCCTTCAAAAATAATTTTTTGAATAGATTGTGGGTACATTTCTGCATATAATAACGCTAGAAACCCACCAAAGGAATGTCCAATAACAGACCATTTTTCAATTTGTAACATCTTCCTTAGCTCTTCGCAGTCTTCGATAAGATTTTGCAATCCAAATGGCTCTTTCTGTCCAATTTCCTCTGAACGTCCTACCCCACGTTGATCAATGGCAATGAGTCGAAAAGAATCTTGTAATCTATGTGCTTGATGATAGGAAAAATCAAAACACATCTCTCCAGGACCTCCATGAAGATACAATACAGAATGCTTCTCTAGTGATCCATGCATCTCCACATACAGCTTTTTCCCGCGTACTTTCACCATTTTACCTTGTAATAGCACCTCTTTTTCTTGTTTCATCTCTTTCTCCTCCTATTTTTTATATTTCGACACCATATACAAAATAGGAGGACCACGAATCCGTACATGTTATATATCCGTAACATAATAGTACATTTTCTCATCCTCCATTCTAAATTTTTTATAGAAAGGCTTCATCCAATGCTTTTTTTACAGCTTCTCCCCTTCCTGATACTTGAAGTTTCATATAAATAGAAGAAGCATAATTTCTTACAGTTCCTTCTGATAAAAATAACTTTGCTGCAATCTCTTTATATCGAAGTCCTTCTTTAAGACATCCTAATACGTCCATTTCACGAGGAGTCAATTCATAAGGAGGCTTTTTCGGCATTGGACTATATTCTTTAAATAAGCGAGTCGCCACGTCCTGAGATAGCATTGTCCCACCTAAATGTACTAATCGAATAGCCGCTACTAACTCTTCTGGTTGAACAGATTTAAGTACATATCCCTCTGCTCCCGCTTCAATCGCTTCTGAAACACTAGAAGTTTCTTCAAAAGTTGTGACCATAATTATTTTAGTATCTGGCCACCTATTTTTGATTTTCTTCATTGTTGTAATCCCATTCATCTTAGGCATTTGTATATCCATAAGAACAACATTTGGCTGCCTTTCTTCACATTGCTTTAAGGCTTGTGCCCCACTATTCGCAACCGATACGCGAAAACCGTATTTATCCAATAAAAGTTCTAAGCTACCTGAAATGATAGGCTGATCATCTACTATTAATATATGAATCTTATCTTGGGCAAATGATTCTTCTTTATGTAAGGTCGGAATCAAACAAGTCACAATTGTTCCTGTATCCTTAGTGGAATCAATACTCAAATTTCCATGATATTCACTTAGGCGTTCTCTCATTCCCGATAAACCAAAGCCCCCCTGCATAACTTCCATGCCTATACCGTCATCTTGTATTTGAAGCATCACATAATTTTTATGATATTGTAAAAGAACTTGTATCGTTTCTGCTCCCCCATGTCTTGTTGCGTTTGTCATTGCCTCTTGTAAACACCGACAGAAAGTTCTCTTCAGTTTTTTAGCCATTGGATAATATTCTCCAACCGTACGGAAAACAACATGAACATTTGTATTACTTTTAAACTCTTCTATTAAGTTCAATAAAGACACATCTAGATTTGATTCCTCTTGAGGATCCATTTCGTGAACCTGTCTTCGAATATTATCTAATGCAGATCGTGATATATCTAATATTTCTTGTAATTTTTCCTCTCCCTCCTTGGTTGCTAGATGTGGTCGTAATGTTTCCATACTCAATATAACCGAAGTAAATTTATATCCTATCGTATCATGTAATTCTCTTGCCATTCTATCCCTCTCCTCAAGCAAAGTTATTCTTTCTACTTGGGACGAATATTGTTCTAAAATTGCATTCTTATCTTTAATCAATTTCAGTTTTTTCTTAATAGCATCCATAGAATAAACAACTCTTTGTAGTAAATGACCTACTCCATATATAAAGAGAACATCAAATATACTTAGAAGCAGCTTATTTCGATCAAACCCAAAATTCAAGAAAACTCCCAATACACAGATAATTATCATTGCAGGTAATGCATAGAAATTTACTTTTCCACGACAAAAAAATGCAAGCGTTAAAATTGCAGGAGATAAAAACTGAGCCAAATGATATGTATATGCAAAATAAAGCGAAAGTCCACCTACTAAGATAATTTCTGTTACTACATATAATTCATTTTGTAATTTATATAATATGACAGGTATGACATAAGACAGAAATGTACTTATAAAAACAATCTCAAGTGGAAAGTTTGGATTATCTTGATATGTCAAAGTAACAATTGCAACAATCCAAGTGATCCGAATAAGTATCATTACCCATTCCTGCCAAAGTAACTTATTTTTTATGTCATTCAACTTTCATATACCCCCTATCAAGATGAATATTATACATATCCCCTATTTTTCCATTTTCATCATAGCAAGGTTATGACACTTTGTCACTGCCTTATATTACATTCTTTTTGCTATGTTAGTAGCCGAAACATGTCACTAATATTAAGGGAGTGAACAAAATATGTGTATTTTAAAAGTACAGAACTTAACTAAGAAAATTGGAAGGCGCACACTCGTTAATCAATTATCATTTGATGCTCGAAAAGGAGAAATTCTTGGTCTTCTAGGCCCAAATGGTGCTGGAAAATCCACTACAATTAAAATGATTGTTGGCTTAATCTCCAAAACCAGTGGAACAGTCACAATTAACAAAAAAGACACAAGCAAAGACTTTAAAGAAGCTATGAAACATATTGGAGTGATTGTTGAGAATCCTGATTTATACAAATTTTTATCTGGCTATGATAACCTCCTTCACTTCTCTAGAATGACACCTAATATTCCAAAAGAACGTTTAGATGTGGTTGTTTCTTTAGTTGGGTTGGAAAAAAGTATTCATAATAAAGTTTCCACTTATTCTTTAGGAATGAAACAGCGGCTTGCTCTTGCAATTGCTTTGGTACACAAACCTGCCCTTCTCATTTTAGATGAACCTACAAATGGATTAGACCCTCAAGGAATTAGAGATTTAAGGTTTCATTTAAAACAACTAGCTACAGACGAAAATGTAGCAATTGTTGTTTCAAGCCATCTAATGGCCGAAATGGAAATGATGTGTGATCGCATCGCTATTATAGACAAAGGAGATTTAATTGGTATACATGATATAAAAGATATTACGAAAGAACAGATACAAGCTGTACAATTTGAAGTAGACCGAACAGACTTAGCAATCCCACTCTTACAAAAATCAGTAATAGGTGAAGAAATCATAACAAATCAAAATGTCATTACGATCAAAATAAGTAAAGAACATATACCTGAAATTTGCGATACATTAGCCAAAAATGGAGTGAATGTTTATGGTGTTCAAACCATTAAAACAACTTTAGAAGACAAATTTATTGAAATGACTGGAGATGAAGTGCACAATGATTAATCTAATAAAAAATGAAAATATGAAAATTTTCAAACGAAAAAGAACTTGGATTATGGTAGGTTTTATGGTTGTATTTATTTTCATTCAATTCCTAAACGTAAAGCTTTCCAGCCAAGTTAATTATAGGAATGACTGGAAGACATCTCTTATTGAAGAAAATGCATTACTTCAAGTTGAAAAAGAATCTCTAAAATTACCTATTGAAAAAATAGAAAATGAAAAAAAACTTTTACTAAATAATTATTACATTGACAGTAATATAAAACCAACAAACAATGCTTGGTTCTTTACGATTGGACAAAGTACAAATTTTTTAATAGCTATCTCCATTCTTACACTCATAATAGCTGGTGAAATTGTTGCAAGTGAATTTCAATCCGGTACAATTAAATTTTTATTAACACGAACCGCTACTCGCACACAAATATATTTTTCTAAATATATTTCTACTTTATTATTTGGATTTTTCTTAATCGTAATGACGTTCCTTCTTTCCATTCTATTTAGTGGCATTCTTTTAGGCTTTGATGGAATAAATGGTGAATACTTATTTGTCAAAGATCATGCCGTTCAAAAAACAAGCTTCCTTCAGGCACTAATTGGTAGCTTATTATTTAAGATTCCTTACTTAATTATTTTTGCAACTTTAGCTTTTATGATTTCAGCGGCGTTTAAAAGTACTACATTCTCTATCGTATTTTCTCTTTTAGTAGCAATTGCAGGTTTTGTCATGAGTATCTCATTAAAAGGTTACAGCTGGACAAAATATTTCATCTTCTCTCATACGGATTTATCAAGTTTCGTATATGAGAATCCCCCTGTAGAGGGCATGACTTTCAGTTTTTCTATACTATTTATCTTAATTCATATATTCATCATGCATGGAATTGCATACCCCATATTCGTAAAAAAAGATGTCGCTTAAATTTTTTATTAAAGACTGGAGGAAAATACATTGAAAAAAAGATGGATTAAATTCTGTATATTAATAACTCTTATACTTACTGGTTGTTCAAATTCCGAAAGTAAAACAAAAGAACAACAACTGGAGCTATCCGCTACTGATGTTAAAACGTTAACATTAGATAACCGTAACGGCAATATTGATATTTCAACAAATCCTAAATCAGATAAAATAGAGGCTTCTATTACTGCAAAGGCTAAAGGTATCAGCATGGATAAATTAAAACTAGGTCTTTCAGCCAAAAATGGAATTGCAACTTTAAACACTTCTTTTGATGGACAATTTTTTAGCAATAGCGAAACTTGGGTTGATGTCAAACTATCATTACCTAAAAACATAAAAGTTGAATTTAAAAAAACTCATAGAGACGGCGATATCAAAGTCTCTAACCTCGATTCAGATATAAATATACTTAATGTCAACGGTAATATTGACATTTCCAACGTTAATGGAACTGTAAGTGTAACAAATAGAGATGGAAATGTAGATATTGTGCATACAAAGTCTGACATTAATCTTGATAATAACAACGGAAAAGTTGTTATTAAGGATATAAAAGGATCTATAAGAGCCAAAATTGGTGATGGTTCAGCCGCTATCAATAATATTGAAAAGAATGTTACCATCTTAGGTGCTAAAAGCGATAAAATAAAAGTAAATAATGTTAAAGGGAAAATAACTTTTAATAAATAAAATTGATTTACTTATACAGGATAAAAACCAACCGCATTTTTTAATAATTCGGTTGGTTTTTTCCTTAAATACACCTTAATAATTTCCGAATATTCAATTATTTAATTTCAAATAATCCCAATCACATTCAAAAAGACAATGACAATCGCAATCGGAGCGACAAATCGAAGCAAGAATACCCAGCAAGTGAACAATACTTTCCCGTAATTACCGCCAACAAAAAATTCTGCTTCTAATACCTTTTTCTCCATTTTAAACGAGACGAAAATACTAATAAACAAAGCTCCAAATGGCATTAAAATATTACTAGATAAAAAGTCTACCGCATCAAAAATATTTTTACCAAAGATTGTAATATCATTCCATACACCAAATGAAAGTGCAGATGGGATACCAACTAAGAAAATTAAAAATCCAATGATCCATGACAATTTCTTTCTTCTTTCCTGCTGTCCATTCGCTAGTGCTGAAACAACCGTTTCAAGTAGTGAAAACGCAGATGTTAACGTTGCAAATGTGAATAGTGCAAGAAATACTGTTAAGAAAAAGCTACCAAATGGAATTTGACTAAAAACTGAAGGTAACACAATAAATAGTAACCCTGGTCCTTCTGTCGGTTCCATTCCTAGTGAAAATACTGCTGGGAAAATAGCTAGACCAGCGAATAAAGAAACAAATAAGTTTAGTCCAACAATTGTTACCGCTGAGCGTGGCAAACTTTCTTTTTTATTTAAATAAGAACTATACGTGACCATGATGGATATCCCAATGCTAATAGCAAAGAATGATTGCCCCATTGCAAACAAAATACTTTCTGATGTGATTTTTGAGAAATCAGGCTGTAAGAAGAATTTGACTCCTTTCATCGCATCATCAAGTGTTAAGGAGCGTACAATAAGAGCAACAAACAGAACGAACAATGCTGGTAACATATATTTACTCGCTTTTTCGATTCCATTTTGTACCCCTTTTGATACAACCCAAATCGTAATAAACATAAAAGCAAAATGGCCAACAATTGCCCAAACCGGATCCCCAATTGTTTCTGTAAATAGTGAACTATAATTTTGCTGCGGTGTAATCAGTTGTCCAGTTATCCCTCTGAATAAATAGATTAATACCCAGCCACCAACAACACTATAAAATGATAACAAAATAAAACAAGTTCCAACGCCAAGACGTCCAATCCAATGCCAGCCTGTATTTGGTGCGATACTTTTAAATGCTCCGATTGCTTGTTTTTGTGTACTGCGCCCTATCATAAATTCAGCTACCAATAACGGAAGACCTATTAATACCGTAAACAATATAAAGATTAAAAAGAATGCTCCTCCCCCGCTCTTTCCAGCAATATAAGGAAACTTCCATATTGCTCCAAGCCCAATTGCAGATCCTGCTGCAGCCATTATAAATCCTAATTTCGAAGTCCACTGCTCCGTCTGTTTCATCCTATTTTCCTCCTAATTACATCTTTTTATATTAATAAATAAATATTATTAACCAATCCAAATAAACCCTCCATTTCTTCCTATATATAATAAAAAAATGGCCCAGCATCTCTTTATATAAAGAGACGCTAAGCCATTTACTTAACGCGGTACCACCCTTATTGATTCCATTATGAATCCACCTTAGCAGTAATCGTTTGATTACAAACCTGTTATCGAAGGTTAACCGTTAAGATTTACTAAGAATTAGACTTCTGTTCCACCTTACTGCTCCTAGGCGAGTTCAGGATGTCATTTGACTATGTCACACCAACCCATAGCTCTCTGTACAAACACATGACCTTACTACTCCTATTCAACGCACTCTAATATTCTGAATATAATTTCTTTTGAAATTACTACGAATTATATCGGTTATATTTATGACTGTCAAGTAAGTTATTTATTTTTTTGTCGAAAGAAAGAAACTTAACTGTACAAATTTCTATCACTAAAAAAGAATCTTCGCAACAAGCGCGAAGATTCTTTTTCTTTATGGCACGAGACGCGTACAATCTCTCGGAAATGCACTCGCTTCTCTCACATTTGATAGTTCTAAAAACTTATATACAAGCCTTTCTAACCCAATCCCAAAACCACCATGAGGCGGACATCCATATCGGAATGTATTAATATAAGACTCGAAGTTTTCTGGCTGTAACCCTTTTTCTTTAAAAGAAGCAAGTAACATACGATACTCATGAATTCGCTGCGCACCTGATGTAATCTCTAATCCTTTATATAATAAGTCAAAAGAATCCGTAACAGCTTGATTTTCTTTATTCGGCATCGTGTACATCGGTCTCGCTTCTTTCGGATAATGTGTGATAAAGACAAAATCACTACCGTATGTTTCCTTCACATATTTTCCAACTAGTTTTTCCCCTTCTGTATCTAAGTCGCCTGCTGATGATTCTTTTCGGTACTTTGTTTTTAAAATGCTCTGCGCCTCTGCAAGTGTAATCTTTGGAATTTCTGTAATTATAGGAACCGTAACTTGCAAGAGCACTAATTCTTTTTCACATTTCTGTCCTACTTGTTCAAACATATAACGTAAAACATCTGCCTCTAATGCCATCACTTCATAAAAGTCTTCAATAAAACCCATCTCTACATCTAATGATATATATTCATTCAAATGACGAGAAGAGTTATGATGCTCAGCTCGATAAACAGGAGCAATTTCAAAAACAAGTTCAAAACCACCTGCTACCATCATCTGTTTATAAAACTGAGGAGATTGAGCTAAATATGCCTCTTTCTGAAAATAAGGGAGTTTAAAAACATTCGCTCCCCCTTCTGCTCCTTGAGAAACGATTTTCGGCGTAAATATACGTGTGAAATCGTTCTCTATTAAAAATTCACTAAATGCCTGTACGAGCGTAGATTGAATCGTAAAAATGGCTTGTATCCGTTCATGCCGAAGCGATATGACGCGCTCATTCAACATTTGATCTAAACCAACTTGCAGCTTTCTTTTATTCACTTCAAAAGGAAGTGGCTCAGCAGTATTTAACACTTTTACTTCTTCTACAAGCAGTTCCACACCTAATTCTGTTTTTGTGGTTTCCACAAGCTCGCCAATAATTTGAACAACACTTTCTACGTCTACTTTATATCCCGCTAATCCTTTTTCTAACACGCATTGAATAACACCTGTTCGGTCACGTAATAATAAAAAACTGATATTCCCCAAATGCCGAATTTTTTTCACCCAACCTTGTAGTAAAACCACCTTTTTACTACATGTTTTACATTCACGAACGAGTGACCGCTTCATTGATTGATCCATTATTGTTTCCTCCTATATTTTCATATTTATTTACATTATTGTTATCATCATCATCATCCACGGCCACTCACCTCCTTTCAAAGAATACAAAAATCCGCCCCTATAAATAGGGACGGATTTTTCCGCGGTACCACCCAAATTGTCATACTGACCATCTTAAACCTGATAACGGTAGGTACCGTTTGCTTTTACTAACCTTCACGTTCAAAGCAACGCTCACAGGTGTCTTTCCATCATGCGGTATCGCAATCTTTTCAGCAGTTGATTGCTCTCTGGAGACCCTTACATCATGTACTTTTCCTGTTCATCACTTTTTATATTTACAGAGTATTCTATTCCTTTAAAAGAGAAAATGCAAGGTGTTTTTTCATTATTTTCTGATTTTAATTTCAAATCCATTCTGAAACAATTTCTTCTAATGTCATTCCTCGCGACCCTTTCAATAACACAACATCAGTTTGATTTGCCACTTCTTCAAGTTCTTTTGCATCATGACTTCCCCTTCCACTCAGAAAGAAACTATTTCATTACATAACAATTTGTTTTCCTAGGCATATTATTAGTAAATTTCTTCTGGAGGTCTATACATGAGAAAAATTATAAGTTTCTTACTCTTACTATTATGCACGATAATGACAAATCAAGCATACGCTTATTCCCCACAATCATTACCCATCTCACAGAATTCAAAACAATGGAAAGTACATATTGACGAAGTAAAGAAAACAAACAAAAACATGTTACAGCCTAAAAAAGATGTTTTTCACACGTATCACTTCTCAGTACAAAACATTGGAAAAGATGAAGTATATAACGTACAAGTGGAAGTATTCCGAAATGAATCAAACACGGAAACAAAATATGAACTCTTTTCTTTAAAAGAAGCTCGATTAGCAAGTGGAAAAACAGGGTTTGAACATGCAGATTTTCCTGTTTCTGTAAGAACAAACGAGGTAGATGTCATGATTACATGGCAAGAACATCCTTTCCGTGCAATGCGAAATGGTCAAAAAGTTGAGGGAAGAAAGTTTAAAGAGCATTTTGTTTTTAAGGAATCTCAAAAATAAAATTCTTCTACAAGATTAGAAAAGATTTCTTGCAATAATCATATCTGTATCTTCAAACTTATAAAACAAATATATTAAATGGAAAATTGCGTTGGTCTTTCTAAAAAATATTAGGAAAGAATGACGCTTTTTTGTATCATTCTTTTTCCCTTTAAAAACTCTAACTACCTTTCAACTTCCTAGCGTGGCTCCATTAAATGACCTTAATGCAAAATATTCAATTTAGCAGGCAGGAAAAACCTCAGTCAATCACTAATAACCAGTGTGGAATGAAAAATACTGATTAAAATTCACCTGATAAATGGAGGTTGAAAATTATGACTCATACCAACTATGCACTAACAACAGGAAAAACAGAACGAGCAATTGTCATTGGCGGTGGTATTGGAGGGTTACTAACTGCAAGAGTACTTTCTACCTACTATAAAGAAGTGCTTATAGTCGATAAAGATACTTTTCCAGAAAGACCTGACAACCGTCCTGGTACTCCACAAGCCTTCCATCCACATCGTTTTACCCAGCGTGGTAAATTAATTACAGAACGACTCTTTCCAGGCTATGAAAATGATTTAGCAGCACAAGGTGCACCCTCAGTACTAAATAAAACCATCCATAACATGAATCAATATGGCACGATAGAAATGCAATATCCACGGAATGATGTCAAATTCAGTAGAGCTTTGCTTGAATGGACACTTCGTAAACAAGTACAAAAAATTTCTAATATTAGTTTTCTCACAAATCATAACGTAATTGGTTTATTAATGACGATTGATCAAACAACTGTTACAGGAGTCCAAGTCTCAGAACGCGGAAAATCTGAACAAGTACGAACACTAAATGCTGATTTGATAGTTGATGCTAGTGGTCGTTCCTCTAAACTCGTAAATTGGCTTCAAGATCAGGGTTATGATGTGCCAGATTCAGATCGCTTGAAAGTCTCCCTTGGATATAGTACTCGCCGCTATAAGGTTCCCTCCCACCTACTACATCTCACAGAAAAATGGGACACAATCAATATTGCAGGGCAGCCAACTAAAGAAACTTTTACAGGCGTCTTTTCCTTTATTGAAAATAATATAGCCGAAGTGCTAATCTATCGTCCTGGTGGACATTATCCTCCTACAAATGCCGAAGAGTTTGAGCAGGCTATTTCCCAGCTCCCAAGTCCGATAATTGGCGAAATTTTGCACGAGTTTGAACCAATATCCTCTCCTCGGAGTTATCGTGTTCCAGAATTGTTTCGTCATCACTTTGAACAAATGGATCGATGGCCCTCTGGATTGTTAGTCTTGGGAGACGCATTCTGTATTTACGATCCAATTTTCGGTCAAGGAATGACCGTTGCTGCAATTGAAGTAGAAGTACTCGAGTCTTGCTTGCAAGAACAACAACATAACCCTATCCCTCATTTCGAACAAAGAGTTCTCAAAAAAATGCAAGATGTAATCGAACCAGCTTGGTGGCTCAATTGTGCTACTGATTTGTAGTGGAAAGGTGTCGAATATGTGAGTTCACAGCAATTGAAAGGGATTTCTTTTGGCCAAAAATATATGGATTTATTTCTTAAATATGCCACAACCGAGCGTGATTTCAAATTATACGGAATGTATTGGGCAGTAAACTCATTAGCAATCTCACCACATACTATATTTGACCCACAGCTAGTAACTACCATTCTCACTTCATCTACTGAAGGACAGCGCTTCCTTGATGAACTCTTGCTAGCCCATGGCCAATCATTAGATGTAGTATTAAATCAAATTGTACCTACTTTCTCTCAGACAGCCTTTGCGTCAGTAAATCAATAAATCTGGAAAACTCCTAGATGACTGGATAGGTAATTTTTGATAGTAAATACAAATAATAAAGAAACCCCGGCATAATCGGTGTTATGCCAGGGTTTCTTTATTATTCATTCATATTCTTAATTTGTACTAATTCCTCTTGCCGCCCAAATCCGATCAATTTCCGCCGCGTGTTGTCCACCATATAGAAGAGCATCTGCTTGTTTAATCGCTTTTGCCCCATCACGGAATTTAGCATTTGGCGTTAATGACCAGTGCGATTGTAAAATGATTTTTGTGGCTACATCACGGCCAAAGGATTGTGCCATTTCATACTCTCCTTGGGACCAAATTTCTCCGTCTGCATGTACTTCATTTTGCACATCTCTTGGGTACACCTTATTATTATCTAATCGACGCAAACATGTTGGATTTGAACTTGAATAAGAAGTCGCATCCCATTCTCCTACACATGCTTTTCCATATCCTGTAGTTGATGTAGCATCTTCATAAGTTGCACCTAAGAAATCTCCAAATCCCTCTCCCATCGCCCCACCTTCTGGAGAACTACCAAAGCCCGGAACTTGATTATCTTGAATCGAATGCCCATATTCATGTGCGATGATTCCTGCATCTTCAGCATCATCTACTCCACCAGTTCCAAATGTTAAATCTTTTGTTGACGGGGAATAGAAAGAATTATCATCTCTCGTTCCGTTCACATTTACTTTAATAGAGCGATTGTTAATGTTCTTAAATCCTATTTGCTGGATATAACGTTGTAAAGTATCGATATGATAATATGCCATTACATCTTCAAAACTATCATTTGAACGTGTGTAATTAAATTGAAGAGTTGAAGATTTTGTTTTTGCCTTTGAAGAAATTGTGACATAATCTCCAACTAAAAAGCCTGTTCCATTTAAGCCTTTTAAAGTAACTGTTTTTAATTGATTATTTAATGCTGCTGAATCTGCATCATTATTATCCTTTAATCCAGTTACACTACCACTTGTTACGACAGGATTCGGCAAAAACACTTTCCCTGTTCCCTCCGCTTTACGGTTTATATCTACCTTTTTTAGTAGTTTTCCATTTTCAGCGTCAATGAATGTTTCCCATGCACCAAATGGTTGATTAGAGTGAACTACAACTCGGTATACAGGAATGGCAACTCCCTCTTCAATGATATACCCGAATTCTTTCATTGTTGGAGCCCATAAATTTTGTTCACTTTCTCCACCAACATATACCTTTGATTTTTGCTCTGCATCTTTTTCACTAATTTTTTGCTTTATTTCTTTCACATTTTGAACAGGCTGATAATCAGAAACAGCAAGCACCCCTTGTCCTTTCCCATTAAGAGTCACGGTTATTTGTTTTGAAAATACAGGGGAACCATTTACTACTTGTTGAAATCTAACATATGAAGCTACCTGTGTATCAGTAGTTGAAATATACTGTAAGTCTGATAAATCTGTCTTTAATGAATATTGCGCGGCATTCGCTTTTAAATATTCGGCTGCTTTTTCCTGAGGAGAATACCTGTCTATCTTTACTTGTTTCTCTTCTACCGCTGAAACAACCGATACTGTACCTAACACTAACGGTATTGCTGTAGCAATTGCTACCATCCTTTTTTTGAACATTAGAATCACTCTCCACTCTCTTAATAAATTTTGAATGTACGAGTAATTCTATAAGATCAATTATATTACCTTTATCTTTTTTATATTAATACAGAAAGTAATATTTTCTCAATATTTGTGTATCAAAATGATAAATACTTTCGAAAGATATTATTCGCTATGGATATTAAGCAGAAATGTTTGTTTTTAATTAGACATTTACCAGTCGTAACTCATATGGTGGCAATAAAAAAACGGGCTGTTTTTTACCTAACGATAGGTTGAAAAATGTTTTAATGCATGCTATTCTGAATATGATCTTACATGTTAGGAGGCTCAATTATGAGGAAAAGTGAGGAAACCCTTTCTGCAATAATCGAGGCAAGCTATCGTTTATTCGCAGAGCACGGAATCGCTAAGACCACATACACAATGATTGCCGAGGAAGTCGGAATCGCAAAACCATCTATTTATTATTACTTCAAATCTAAAGATGCGTTAATCGAAGGCTTATTTGATGAGCTATGTCAGGCAGTTCAATTTTCAACCTTCTTTAAGACTGATGAATTTACAAAAAACAATTTTATTGAAAAATGTATTGAAATTGGTGTAAACATAATCGATGAACAAGATAAAGATCCTTATTTTAACCGTGTCCTACAAGAATACTTGTTACTTGCATCTAGAAATAACAATTATAATGAACGGCTCCTTTCCATACAAAGAGAATATTTAAAGGGATTTGAAGCACTTCTTACTAAAGCAAATTCATTGCAACTTATTGAGGATGATAACCTGACAGCCAAAGCTCATATGCTCGCATTGGTGCTTGATAATATCGGGAATTTCATGATGTTTGATACAAACATGGATTATAAACAAATATGGATTGAAGCTGTGCATAGCATATTTAAAGGACGTGTTTCCCATGGAAATTAAAAGAAGAATTATTGGATTAGATTTTGCTAGAGCATGGGCTATGTTTGGAATGCTAATTGTTAATTTCATGGTTATAACCGGGGCTGAAGGTAATGGCCCCCCATGGTTAATAGCCTTTATGTCACTATTTGAGGGTCGCGCTTCTGCTCTATTTGTCATACTTGCAGGTATAGGAATCTCCCTTATGACTAAATCATCCGTTTCTAGTAGTACTCCAATTAAAATTATGGCTAGTCAAAAAATGATTTGGAAGCGATCGTTGTTCTTATTTGTATTAGGCTTATTGTTATACACAATCGACTGGACAGGTGATATATTACACTACTACGGCGTGTATCTCTTTATTGCAGCCTTCTTCATTACAATAAATAAAAAGATATTGCTTTGGTTATCGATACTCATTTTACTCATTACACAATACCTCCAATTAACCTTTAATGCCTTTGAAGGCTGGGGAGGCCCCATTCCTTTTATAAACTATATAGATTTCTGGTCAGTAAAAGGATTCCTCCGTAATTTATTCTTTAACGGCTACCACCCTATTTTCCCATGGTTCTCGTTCTTCTTAGTTGGTATGTTGATTGGACGAATGAATCTTCATAATAATAAAATTAGAAAAAAACTATTAATAATCAGCCTAATCATTTCAACAACTGCTGAATTGTTGTCAAAAGTATTGACTCATTTTTTCATCCCCTATATCGGAAAAGAATCCTCTACCTTTTTATTTAATACAGGACCTATTTTACCAAACATTTTATACATCTTATCTGCCACCGGATCTGCTTTAATAATCTTGATCCTTTGCTTATTTATTACTGAGAGGTATGAAAAAAATTGGTTTATTGGGGCCATCGTTAAAACCGGACAATTAACTTTAACTCATTATGTAAGTCACGTCATTTTAGGCATCGGAACATTGATCCTTTTACACAGACTTGAAAATCAATCTTTATCTTTCGTATTAATATTTGCCATTTGTTTCTTCATTTTTAGTATATTATTTAGTATTTTATGGAGAAATAAATTTTCTAGAGGACCTATAGAGTGGGTTATGAGAAAAACCACTGGATAAGTTATTAATTTATCACTCTATTTTTCCATATATAGGGGAATACTGTATAACATTATGTAATAAATTACTGATAACACATACTATTTTACATGGCATAATCCAAAGTTGAGGTAATGTATTGGAGACTTACACTTTTAACTCGATACGTTTGTCCGTTAATAAGACCGACTGAGCTTCTAATACCTCTTAACAGAGCTCTGTCCGCATGTGTTAAACTTGGATGAAAAGCTCCTTGTCCACTTTCTAACTTTGAAAGATCAAATAAATTGTTGTATTTCTTTTAAATAATAATAGTTAATTCATGCTTGATTTGAATAAGCATCTCAATAGTAATGAGATGCTTTGTTTTTGTCTGAGGAAATCATCAGTTTCTTTATTCATAACGTTCCTAAAATCGCTTCTGTATGATTGACTGACAGATGTTCCATGATGTTAATTAATATTGTTTAACGTCATTTGGTCGATTACAATCCATCTTTTTCTTCTCAGCTTCTTCTATATTCCATTCATCTCCCCAAAAAAGTGTAACTGTATCTTCAGCTTGCAAATTTTGATAAGCGTCTACTCTCTCTGTAACCCCATTATCAATTATATTTAACTCATCATTTAAGTTAATTATTGAAGGTTCAAATTCCTTTTCTGAATCATCTCGTTTATTAGTAGTCATACAACATCTCTCCTGTATAATGAAATACTTACCATACACAACGATAGTATTTCTATTTTATGTAAGCTTATACCTTTACGAACACTTGATTACGTATCTGTATGAATTATTTAAGGGCGCAACATATTTGTACCAGAGCCACTAATCGTATAGTATACATGTACTTTCAGATAGATAAGCAATGTTTATGTACACATAAAAAAGGAAGAGAATTTTTATAATTCTCTTCCTTTTTAAGTAGGGAAACTTTCATGTTCTTTAGTTATTCAGTTCATCGAAAAATGCTGTAGAATTTACCCTTTCTATTATAACAATATAAAATATAAATAAATTTGAAATATTATATATTGAAATTTATTTATATTGTTATAAGTACTTTCTATAATAATGGTATAAACATTTATCACATCTTACAAGAAAGAGGAGGAAATAATATGAAAATCGCAATGGCAGTTTTGAAATTTGTAGGTGGAGTACTTCCATTAGTTCAAGAACTTTTAAAAGCATTTTTGTAAGTTTATCATTCAGCAATTATTTATAAGGATTATCATACTTTTGTTTTATAAGGTAAAATAGCATTTTTGTTTAAATTTATACACAGTTTATATACAATTCAGACACATTTAACATGATGAGTTTCTGAAAATTGGTGGTAATATTAACTTGTTGAAAACGACATGTTTCGACAAATACAAATAACCCTCTTTACCCCTGAATCCCTGCCCGACATTCCGCAGGGATTCTTGTAATTTTTTACGCTCCATTCTCAAGTTACTTTTATAAAAAATTCGAACTTTCCATCTATATCCTATTTTTCATTTAGCTAGCTGGACTCAGTTTAATACGAACCTTTTTCTCACCTAAAGAAATTTCATCCTCTTCTTGTGACAATGCTTTAAACGTAAATTGTTTTACTAATAAATTTTCTTCTAATAAATCTTTATGCTTTGTTAGAGTGTTTTGTAATTCATCCTCTGTATCCAAAATAACATCTACTCGTAAATTAACTGGTAAATTCAATTGTTTTCGATACTCTTGAACAGCTCGAATAAATTCTCGCGCCACTCCTTCTTGTAATAGTTCATCTGTCACATTCGTATCTAACATTACCGTATATTGTCCATTTGTAGTATTAGAAAACCCTACTTTGGGTACTTGTTCTACTAATACATCTTCAAGCGTTACAACAACTTCTTCCCCAGATACAAGCTTACACAATGCTTTTTCAGTCGAAACAAAGTTTTGTACTTCTTCTTGCGATAATTGTTTTAGCCATTGATTTATAGCGTTAACGTTCTTCCCGAACTTCGGTCCTGCAGTCTTAAAATCGAGCTTTAATTGGTACGATGTATATTGTGTTTCATCTAATTCTACATGAAATGCTTTTACGTTCAGTTCATCCATAACAATATCACGATAGGATTCCCAGTCCACTTTCTGCTCATGGTGCTCAAGTAATACAAGCTCTGCTAATGGTTGCTTCACTTTTAATCCATGCTGATTTCGGTTGCTACGTCCCAACTCAACAACTTGTAAAACGGCATTCATTTCTTGCTCTAACTTGGTTTGAATAAGCTTTTCATCCGCTGTTGGATAATCTGTTAAATGAACACTATTTCCTTCTAAGTTAAGATGAATATCTTCCGCGACAAATGGAGTAAACGGAGCAAGTAATTTACTAAGCGTAACAAGCACTTCATGAAGCGTTTCATATGCAGCTGCCTTTTCAGGATTCATGCCAGACTCCCAAAAACGATTGCGCGAACGTCTTACATACCAGTTACTAACCTCATCTACAAGAACCGCAATTTCACGCGCTGCATTTGTAAATTGATACTCGTCTAATGCATTTCTTACTTGTTTCACTGTACTATGAAGACGTGATAATACCCACTCATCTAATTTCGTCCGCTTGACCTCATACTTTTCTTTTGGATTGTATTTATCTAAGTTTGTATATAAAACATAGAAGCTATATACATTCACAAGTGTATCTACTAGTTTTGACTTCGCCTCTTGCACAGTTCTTTCAGAAAAACGCTTTGCATTCCAAGGTGCACTATCAACAAGAAGTGCCCACCTTAATGCATCTGCACCAAATTTCTCGACTAATTCTACTGGATCTAATGCATTCCCTTTACTTTTAGACATTTTCTGTCCTTGTTCATCTAACACATGCCCAAGAGATAATACACGTTTATATGGTACTTTTCCGGTATATAAAGCCGCTACTGCTAATAAACTATAAAACCAACCACGCGTTTGATCGACACCTTCAGCGATTACATCAGCTGGAAATTGTTCCTCAAAAAGCTCTTTATTTTCAAACGGATAATGATACTGTGCAAATGGCATCGAACCGCTATCAAACCAAACGTCGATTACTTCTGGCGTACGAGTCATCGAACTACCACATTTTTCACAGCATACCTTCACTTCATCTACATACGGTTTATGCAGTTCTAAATTTTCTGCTGTATGCCCTACGCTATGTTTTCTTAATTCATCGATGCTCTTCGGTGCAAATTGATGATCACAGTTTTTGCATTCCCATACGTTTAACGGTGTTCCCCAGTATCGTTTTCGGCTAATATTCCAGTCCACCATATTCTCTAAAAACTTTCCAAATCGCCCATGTTTCATATGATCTGGATACCATGTGACTGCATCATTATTCTTTAAGAATGTCTCTTTGATCTCAGTTGTCCGAATGAACCAGCTTTCTCCAGCATAATACAAGAGTGGTGAATCACAGCGCCAGCAATGCGGATAACTATGTTCATATTTTTCTTTAGAGTATAACAATCCTTCCTGCGCTAAGTAACGAACAATATCAACATCACATTCTTTCACAAACTTCCCTTGTAAAAATGGAACAGCTTCCGTATACTTACCTTGTTCATCCACAACCTGAAGGAATGATAATCCTTGATTCTGTACAACTTTATAATCATCTTCTCCATACGCTGGTGCGATATGAACAAGCCCCGTACCACTATCTCCCGTAACAAAGTCTGCCGAAATAACACGATAGCCATTCGTAACTTCATCCATAGGAAATGGTGCTGCATATGAAGTACCTACTAATTCTTCTCCTTTATGGGTAGACAATACTTGATAATCTTCTTTTAATACATTGCTTGCCAGCTCTTTTGCAACAATATAAACCGAATCAGCTTGCTGTGCTTTCACATACTCCATATCTGGATGTACAGCAAGTGCTACATTGGCTGGAAGAGTCCATGGCGTTGTTGTCCATCCAAGAAAGTATTCATTTTGACTATGCAATACTTTAAACTTTACCGTTGCACTTAAATCTTTTACTGTTTTATATCCTTGCGCTACTTCATGTGAACTAAGTGATGTTTGACAACTTGGACAGTATGGCGAAACTCGATGTCCTTTATATAGCAGCCCTTTTTCATGAATAGTCCCAAGAATATGCCATACACTCTCGATATAAGGATTTTCCAAAGTTACGTACGGGGCTTCCATATCGACCCAATATCCAATGCTCTCAGTAAATTCACGCCACTGCTTCTCATACGTAAATACACTTTCTTTACATTTTTGAATAAATGGTTCAATTCCGTACTCTTCAATCTCATGTTTACCAGAAATACCAAGCTGTTTTTCAACTCCCAATTCTACCGGTAATCCGTGTGTATCCCATCCAGCTTTTCGAAGTACTTTATATCCAGTCATTGTTTTATATCTCGCTACTAAATCTTTAATCGTCCGTCCGAGCGCATGCCCCACGTGTGGCAGTCCATTTGCAGTTGGTGGCCCCTCATAAAAAACGAAAGATTGTGCACCTTCACGATTTCGAATGGATTGTTCAAAGATATTCTGCTTATTCCACTGCTTGCGAATTCGTGTTTCTCTCCCTACAGCTGATTCTTTTACATTTACCTTCTCCATTTACAATCACTCCTTTGAAAATTTGTAAAAGCACACAAAAAACCCGTCCCTATAAATAGGGACGGGTTTACCCGCGTTACCACCCTAATTCTATTAGCATCTTAACTAATAGCACTTAGCAACGTACTAACATACGCGTTCTTTGTAACGGTAGACATCCGTCCGAGCTTACTTTATTCAGCCACGACTCCTCGGAGATGATTTTCAAATAAAGTCTGTACACCGGCTTTCAGCAAGGCGCCGGCTCTCTGGGGAACAGTACAATATTTTACTCTTTCTCGTCTTCAGATTTGTATACTTTTATTAAAAGTTATTTTATTCCATGAAACAGACAATTGTCAATCAATTCAAAAATATATTTTCATTTTCGTCCTAGTTCTCGAATTTTATACATCATGAACAGTTGCTATTACTTTATTGTTTCCCACACTTCCTCTAACTCTTCATCTTCTTCTGCAAGCTCTGCAAAAAATCCAGTTTCATCCTCATGAAGAACAGTTTCAAGTTCTGCTTTCGCTTCAGCATTTCGATTTAAAACAGCTAAATAGCATGCTCTGTTGTATCGAACTAATAAATCTGAAGAATCAAAAGATAGTATATGATTTGTTAGTTCTTCTGCCCTTTCTGTTTTTCCAATCTGATGATAAGACGCTGCTAAAGCGAGAAACATTGCATGATCTTGCGGATGGTGCAGTACTCCCTCTTCCAGCATTGCAATAGACTCTTCAAATCTTTCTTCACTTTGATATATTTCCGCTAGAGCAAGGAATGCACGGCTCACAAAAGGCATTCTTTCGATTAATTGTAAACAGATCTTTTCTGCCTGTTTTTCTTCCCCTAACATGAACAAAACATTTGAATGTAACATGAGCATGTCATAATCATTTGGCTCTTCTTTACTCATCTGCTTTATTATTTCAAGAGCATCTCTTAACATCTCTTCATTTTCATCACCATGTTCGATGAGAAGATTTACAAGTTGCCGTGCCGCGCTAGTATTCCAAATGTTTTCTAAAGATGTTTGTAATACATCTATCGCTTCTGTAATCATATTCCCATTTTCATAAAATATCGCTAAACGCTGCGCTGCCATACTATTTTTAGCATTAAATTTTAAGGAAATTTCAAATAAATCAATAACAATTGTAATAAGGGAAATTTCTTTCGCACGGTTTTTCATTCGATAAAATGCTCTTGTAAGGATTGATTTCTTTGGCTCTTCATTTTGTTGTTGCTTACTCAGTCTCTCAGCAAGTGCAGATGCAGCATACATAAATGCAGTACTTCTTTCTTTTTTCTTAATTGGCAGCAAATGAAGGGAATCTCGTATTTGAGATAATTTCCGCCTTTGTTCCATCGCTTGAACATACACTTCAAATACACGTTCATTTTCAATATCTTGCTTTATTAAATTTGTAACAAATGTAATTGCTTCCGGATTTCGCTTTTTAACAAGTACTTTTGCATAATGATATCGTACTTCCACATGTTCTTCATCCATTTGCAAAGCTTCTTCCATTAGTTCTTGTTCTTTATCTACATCTTTCATGGCGCCATATACATATGCAAGAGCGTCTAAACGCCACATTTCATTCACTCTGCCAGCCAATTTCTCTAACTCAGATAGAAGCTCTTTATGAAGAGAATTTTCTACTGAAAGCTCTGCCAAATACTCCATATTTACAATCATCGGTTCTTGGATCATTGCCTGAAGCATATGATGTTGTTCTTTTAAACGGTTTTCTTCTTTTTCGTATATTTCCGCTAACTTCAAATGTACTCCTATAAAGTTTGCATCTATTTCTAAGCAAGATTCATATGCTCTTTTTGCGTCTTCCAATTCCCCTAATACCATAAGGGATTCACCAATACGAAAATACGGAAGAGTACTCGGTCTATGCTTTATTGCTTGATTGTATCGTTTCATTGCTTGATCGTATTGTCCAAGAGATTCATATAAAATACCAGCATAACAGCCATACTCGGTAATATCCGCTCTTTCTTTTTCTAGTTTTCTTAAAAATGCTATCCCACGTTGTACAAATGGTGTCCCTTCAACTCTATTTACATATTCCTCCAAAACATTCGCTATATTATTTTTCAAACATCGGATGCCATTTTCTAACTTTGACAACGCTATCTTTAATTGTTCTTCATTAGCCCCTAATTCCATTTCAGCGTCCCACAATACCATTCCTGCATTCATTAGAAACTCATCATTTTGTTCAAATTTCTTTTCCATGCTGAAAATATAATGCTTTGCATCATTATACTGTTCTTTTGCCATATAAATTTGAACTAAACCAAAATGAGAATAAATGTCTCCATCATTTCCTTCTAAAGAACGTTTATATATTTTTTCAGCTTCTTCAAATTCATCATTTTGAAAATACAAATCCCCTAATCGAGTATATAATGATGATGATTCTTCGCAATTTTCGATACCCTGCGATAAAATTGCTTCTGCACTCTTCTTATCTTCTAGATCTGATTCATATATTTCTGAGAGTTTTACATATGGATATGGTACCGTTTTGTCTAATTGAATGGCGATGCGAAGTCCTTTGATTGCTAAATGCAATTTCTCCATTTGATGCGCACATTTGGCTCTTTCATACCATATATGTGCTTCATACTTATATTCTTTCAATAAATCATTAAACACTTCATATGCTTCCTCATAACGCTCTAAATCCATTAAAACTAAACCATGATTCACAAGAATAAACCTATCAGGATGACGTTGCAATGCAATTTGCGACATTTGCAAGCCCTGTTCAGACTGATCTATATACATATATGATAATGCCAGAAAACTCCATGCGATTGGCTGATCCGCATCTAATTGTAACGATGAGCAGAAGCTAGAAATTGCTTCCTCATACTCTTCTTTCTCTAAAGAATAACGGCCATGTATAAAATGATACAATGCTTGATTATTCTTCTTCTCAACACTTCGCAAGACATCACTAGCCCGCTCCAAATCTTGAATACGGATAAAGCATTGTGCACTATGTAGCTTAACAAAATCTGAATCCGGATATCTTTCCATTAACCTTTCAGCACAAAAAAGAATAAACTCTTGATTCACTTCAACATCCATATGTTTGATTGTGTATAACCACGTGTATGGATTTTCATTTGTCTCTTGTAAAAATGATACGAGTTTTTCAATCCCTTTTTTATCCTGCTCTTCTAAATGATCCGTCAGAGAGAATAGCTTTCGGAAGTATACATCTTCCTCTTCTACTAAAAATGACAATTGTTCCTTTTTCTCCTTAGGAACAAATACGATAGATAAACCATCGGTGTAGCGATATCTTTCCTGTAACTTCTCATATTCAACAAAAAGCGGTTCCAAGAAATTAGGATCTTGAACAAAAAAAGATTGTAACTGATCATCATATCCAGAAAGAACTTGAACATGGGATGCATGTTCAATATCTATACTTAATAAAACAGGAATATTTTGATCGAGTAATGCTTTATAGTTCTTTTCGTTCCCCTTGAAATAACGACAAACATAGCCCAATTCTTCTAAATAAGTAACCGTATCTGAAAATTTTGATCCTGTTACATCAAATATATGATTTGCGACTTCATCTTGTGTACGACTTTCTCCCCATAAGCGAAGCATTATCTCCAAGCTCGCTGGAACACAATAATTATCTTTTTGTGCGATTGGTACTAATGGCAATCTTACTTTTTTCCTATTTGGGTATTTTTCTATATTATGATATAGTGACTCCTTCAAACATACTTCCGTTTTTAATAGAGCAAGTAACTCCTCGTTCTTATTCATTTTATACAACGCTTCTGCACGTAAATGTGTAAAATAAGCTTTATACGAATGGTACGGTAATATCTGATCGATCTTATCTATTACAGTTAACATTTCCTCATAACACTGTAAATCTAGTAAATGTTTCACCTTTTCGAAATAAAAATACGGTACTTGCGGAAACTGATCTATCGCATCATTAATCAATTGCAATGCTCGTTTCTGTTCACCTTTATATGCATATAGCTGTGATAATAAATAAACCGCTAGTTCTTCATTTTCCTTATGTTCCATCCCAGCTAAAAGTGAGTGCTCCGCTTTCTCCCATTCTCCTATTTGTATATAAAAATAGCCCCATTTATCAAAGACTGGACGTGTACTATAACTCTCAGCTTTTTCCATATATTGGAATGCTTCTTCATTTCGTTTCATTTCTAAAAGGCATCTTACTAATGTAAAGTAGGCTTTTGATAAAATATCAGAATCTATTTGTTCTGCCTTTATATCGTCCAAAGCGTCTTTTAATAACTTTTCAGCATCAAGTACTTTTCGGTCATCAATTAGCTCATCACAATATAAAGAGAGCGTTCTCATATTTGGAAATTTTTTATATGAATAGCGAATTAGGAAGGCACTATATTGATGCATAAGCCCTTCATCTGTAAGACGGATTAGCGTATCAAATTCCTCATGCCCTGAAATCAAAGAAAGCCATTCCTTCACATAGGAGAACATATTGGTTTCTTTTATATGTGCAATTTCGTTATTTACATCCTGTAATCCATCTACAAATCGTTTCTCCTTCAAACACATCTCTAATCGCCTAAATTCTAACATGCATTCACCTCTAGTAATTATTTTTCTTGCGCATCAGTAAGCAGTATTCTTATCCGCTTGCTTAGATTCTACACAGCTTATATCATGTATTCAATTAAAATCTTATATAATCCTCGATAATAGAAAATATTATTTAAATTATAGTTTAAAAAGAATAAAAATAACTATTTTTTCATGTATTTTGTTTAATTTGGTGAAATAAAATTTATTTTATTAAGTTAATCACCACTTATAAATCAAAATTTTATACGGTGTTTGTATCCCATCTAAACTTCTTTACTTTCGCTGAATTTTGGGGTGGGTCTTATTTCCTGAAATAACGGGACATAACAATTCCCATCCTTTTATTGACAAAACAAATATTTCCACATATATTATAAATAAATACTAAACGTTTAGTATTCTATATTTTCTATTTGAACGGAGGATACATATGACACGTTTAATGGTGCTAGGTTTACTCATGCAATACGGTCCTATGTCTGGATACGAATTACAACAAGCTATGCAATCAGCACAAACAGACACTTGGGCAGGTGTTTTTCCCGCTTCGATTTATCATGCTTTAAAAAAAATGGATAAAGAAGGATTAGTAGAGCTTGATGCCGTTGAAAAAACGGGCAATCGTTCCAAAGCAATTTATAGTGTTACACCTGCTGGAAAAGATGAATTCTATACACTCATGCTTCAGTCATTCCAGCAATCTTCAGTCGTATTCCCAACAGAGTTATATACAGCACTTACTTTTTTCGATACAAATACTGTTTCTCTTGAACACATTTCATCCGCCTTACAAGATCAAAAAAAGAAAATTATAGAAATGTACGAGAATATGAAAGCTGGACAATCTATTAAAGAAAAAATGATAGACATTCCAGAGCATGTGAGCCTGATTTTTGAAAATATTTATGAACAATGTGAAATACAGCTACGTTTCATTGAAAAAATGGAAAAAATGTTATCTCGATTAGAAAATAAGAAGAACACGGAGGAAAAATGATGGAAGCTAGGTTAAAAATGTCTCGCGTGCAAAAAGCTTCGTTATGGGTTGTAGCAGTAGCTGTCTTTACGGATATGCTCATCTACGGAATGATTGTCCCAATCTTACCACGGTACGCAGAAACACTAGGTGCTTCCCAAACAGAGATTGGCTTTTTATTCGGTAGTTACGCTATTACTTTACTTCTTGCTACTCCTATTTTAGGAGTGGTTTCCGATAAGGTTGGAAGACGCCTCCCTATGATTCTAGGCTTATTTGGACTTGCAGCAGCGACTCTATTATTCGGACTTGCAAATAGTTTCTGGTTGCTCGTGCTCGCAAGAATGCTACAAGGTATATCTGCAGCAGCAACATGGACAGCTGGATTAGCACTTCTAGCAGATGTGTTCCCTCTGCAAGAACGCGGAAAGGCCATGGGTCTCGCTTTATCGGGACAAGCAGCTGGGATGCTCCTTGGTCCAACAATCGGCGGGGCACTTTATCAATGGGGAGGGTATCATCTTCCCTTTATTATCGCTGCCAGTATTGCACTCATTGATGGTATATTACGAATAACATTACTTCATAATGAACCAAAATCCAGCTCAAACCAACGAATTAGCTATCGATCTATCTTGAATATGCGTTCCCTATTTATTATGATCGGTATTATTATTCTAGGATCGGCCTTACCTAGCGCTTTAGAGCCAACTCTTCCACTCTACTTACAAGACACCTTACACCTTAGCCCTGGGACAATCGGACTCCTATTTGCCGTTCCAACTCTCGCATATGGATTTACCGCACCAATCATTGGCACACTTTCAACTAAAATTGGCAGAAAACAAACGATGGCAGTAGGCATAGCTTTGGCTGCTTTATGTTTCCCATTTACAGTGATTGTTTCTCATACCGCCCTGGAAATATTTGTACTTGCTATCCTTGGAATTAGTTTTAGCCTTTTACTAGCACCTGCTTTACCAGAACTTACATATCTCGCAGACAAAAACGGAGTTCATGCATATGGAATACTTTTTGCAATCTATAATACAGCCTACTCAATTGGTATGTTTTTCGGACCGATGCTTAGCGGAAGTTTATCAGATTTATTTGGATTTACAAATGCTTTCTACATATTTAGTGTTCTTCTTTTATGTTATCTGTGCTTGTTTTTGTGGAAAATGAAAAAATGACATTAGGTTATTACTATGAACAAAATACGACCTCCAGCATATATCGTATGTTGGAAATCTTATCACGTTAATTTATTTTAATGGTTAATCACTTACTTATTACTAAAACACTTCATCTCTCATTCTCTAAATTATTTCCATCAACATAAAAAAATAAGAACTGGCACATCAAAAAAACCCGTGAATTATTCACGGGTTTCCCCTTTCAAAAGCTAATCGCAATTGTTCCAGCACCTGCATGAACAGCAAAAGATATAGGAAGTGGGTAAATTAAAAACTTCATTTCAGGAAATACTGCTCTGAAATTAGCAATCCATTCTTCTGCCCCTTCTTCATCATTCGCATGGAAAACATGGACTACTTTCGGCATTTCTTTTTCAAGTTCGCTTCGCATATATTCTTTACATTTTTGTATTTTACGAACTTTCTTCTCCAACACAAGTTCGCCATGTTTTACTTCTAGAATTAGGTTTACACTTAGTAGACTGCCTAGTATAAATTGTACACCTTTCACACGTCCACTTGCATATAGACCTTTCAAATCCTTTGGAAATACATAATAAGGACTACGTTCCACATGTTGTATTGTCTTTTGTATATCTTGTAAAGTCATACCCTTACGGTATAACGTTTGCGCTTTTGTTAAAATTTCATCCATTGGATAACTCGTTGTTTCACTATCTATTACAACTAGAGGAAATCCTGCCATTTCTGCTGCAAGTATCATATTTTGATAAGTGCCACTTACTTTCCCACTAATTGTGATTGCAAATCCCTCTTCATATTCTTCTTTACATTTAGAAAAGAGTGCAACCATATCTCCAAAATTAGGTTGTGACGTAGTTACAGTTATACCCTGTTTTAATGCATCGTAGACACGTTCACGAACACCTTCTTCACAGTCTTTGTAAGCCGTTCCATTAATAACAATTTCAATCGGTATAACAAAATTATCTGCACTTGTTGTAAAGTTTGCAGTTGTACTATCAGTAAACCAAGCAACACGTTTCATGTTGTTCCTCCCTTGTGCGCGTCCTTTTCTCGGACTTTTCTCACAATTCTATCTATTCTAGTTATAAAAAAGGACTATGCTTGTTATCATAACAAGACTATCTCTGTTTTTCCATAGGAAATGGGTGATTTAAGCGAGGTTTTCAAAATTAATATCGAATCTATTTTCATTCGTACACGATTTTGACATATTTTCTTTTAGAAAATACTATCAAACTAAAAAATAAGACTTCTAACATGTATACAGCGTTAGAAGTCCTAACTCATTTCTTTATTTACATTACTTGCTTTTCACTATGCCAAAAGTAATTTTCATACTTGGAGCATATACTAAAGAAGAATCTATAGTGAATGCTTTAGAAAATTGTAATTCTGCTTCGTACTGCACCATCGCTTCATTGTATATCAGCCCTCGATTTATTAAACGTTCAATGAATTCTTCTTTTTCAGCAGGAGTATTACCGATTCCCTCTTCCTTGAGTGATTGATACAATTGCTGTTTATCTCTTTGATCCTCATTAACATTAAGAAAATTAATCTTATCACTAACTCTACATTCAATATTTTCTACCCCTAGATCACTTAGATATGTTGGTAATTTAATACCGATGTTTCCATCTTTACCATTTCGTTTTGCATCTTTTTCAAATAATTTTTGAAGAACACCAATCTGAACAATTTCTGATTGCTCTAGATTGTTAAGACTATACGAAGACATATTCGAAATCCAATGTGGTTCAAAGCATATGATATTACCTTCATCAACGACCGAGTCTATCATTTTTTGTAACATTGTCTTTGGATCGTTCATATGTAATAAAAAAGCATGACATACTGCTATATCATACTTACTTTCTAATTTAATTTCAGTAACATCTGCCTCAAGAAAGTCTGCTTCATATGGAAGAATGCGGAATAACTCTCTTGCTTTATTAATTAGTTTCTTCCCCTTATCAATTCCTGTATATCTAGACCCTATTGGTAACAGAGGTAATAGTTTCAGACCTAAATAACCATATCCACAACCATAGTCAACAATATGAACTGGTTTAGAGATTTTCCAAACTGAATTCACCAAAAAACTTAGATAATCATCGTTATAATATAGATCCCTTGTATTTCTCAAATACTCCAACTTATTATCCCAATCATACTCTTTCAATTGAGCTACCTCCTTCTGTTTATATTGAAATTGCTGATTTCGTTCCCTACTTTGAGCAAATGATAAAAATATTTTCTAGATATAAAAACACTTTTTCATGTCCATAAGTTCTTAATGTATCTAGACATCTGTTCAGCTCATTTAGACAAAATGTATTTGATAAATTGAAGCCAAATTAGATTTTTATAACATTTCCAATCAATTTAATATCTTCTCCATCAATAACTATCCCATCACCATCTTTACAAGCATAAATTGTCCTATTTTTCAGCCTGGAATAATCCTTTAATAATTCTAAATATTTTTCACTTTGCTCCTCACTCCAATGAGGCATAAAATCAAAATCTACAAAACCTAAAGAGCTTCTATCCTCTAGTCCTATAATATCCTCGTCTACAAATTGAGCTGTATCAATACTTTTAGTAGATATTATACTACCTGCACTAACACCAATTAAAACCCCACCATTTTCCACATAAGATTTTAATGAATGTAATAAATTTCTTTTTCGTAGGGAATTTAAAAAGCGAAATGTATTTCCACCTGAAAGATGTATTGCATCATAATTAAATATGTTATTAACCTTTCTTTCATCATATTCTTTATCTAAATCAAAATATTCTACTTTGCTAATTCCTAAATCTCTATAATATTTAACTACATTATTAAAATACTTTCCTGTTTCATCTGAAGATGATCGAAGATATGCTATTGAAGGGTTTTCTTTATTTAATAACCTTAAAAGCTCATAATCCAATTTTCTATCTTCTTGTATTTGATCGCTATATAATATCATTTTTCTCATTAAAATCCCCCATTTTCCATTTAAAAATTTCTTAATTTTCAGTTTTATGATCTTCTTTTTGACCTCTTTCACTTGTAAAGCTTAATACTAATTTTACAATATATCTCTATCTTTTTTGGATATATTGTAAATAATATAAAGTGAAGGCTAATAATCAGTGGAGGTTTCCTTCATTCCCTCCGATTATTAGCCTTCATCAATTTGGCTTTTACGGGTAGTTTATCTCCCACCTAACTTCTTATTTCTTCGGAGTTTTACTGTACGTAAATAGCTGTCCAGAGACACCTATCATCGTTACTATAAAAGCTTATATACTCCATAATAACGTACATAGTTCTTCCTTTTGAAACAATTATTATCGTTACTGAGATCCTATTCTAATGATTACATTTATTACTGTTACTCATATAGAATTTCTAATTCCACCTTGAGTATAAATGTACATCTATACATTTATACTCGTATTCATTTAAAGTTGTAACATTAAATATTTATCTTTTCTTCTCCACTTAAAAATTGTTAATTTAGATATACAGAAACAATACTTTAAAAATTCAACAGGTGTAAATGTAGCTTTGAAATAAACATTGATCAAAAACAACTCGAAAACCCTCATTTCACAATAAATAATAAGAAACCATTTTGAAGAAAGATGCTAGCTTTTTTATATAATTTTCGAAATCGGAAGTTGTTTATAAATGATCAGTTCTTATATTGTATAATAGTGCCGTTTGTATCTTTAAATTCTAAAACAGTCGTAATGAGATCTAACGCTTTTGGACCATCATCTAATTTATTAGGAAGGATCACGTACCATAAACTCCATCCTTTATACTTTGGTTCGTTTGGTAAGAATTTATCTAAATCTACAATATGTCCTGGGGTGGATTCATATGATACCTTGCTAATAGATGGGTTCTTAAGATAACCAGAAATAACTTTTCCATTTGATATTCCCATAGTAGGTGATATACCAGAATCTTGTACTTCTAACTCACTTACATTTGTTCCTCCTGTCATCCCACTAACAGTCCATTTTCCATTTTTTATTTCTAAATCTGCTATTGAAATGTAATCACTAGGTGTAACAAAAAAGGCTGTTTTTCCATCTATTTTTATAATACGCTCTAAAACAGAATATTTATTTGTTTCTGCATCACTTGTTGGTTTTAATCCGTGCTTTAATGCTTCTTGTGGTGTATCGTATCCTTTTGAAATCGAACAGCCACTAATGATAAGGGTTAAGGAACCTAATATATGATATTTTCTAAGTTTTTCATGCAAAAATCATTCCTCCTATCACCTGTAAAAATATAGATTTATTACATTCTATCACTGTAGAGTTAGAATAAGTCGTACATTTTTTAATGCATATCGTATACATCTGAAGTTTACATAACACCACTTATCAGTAGTCAATAACGAAAATGAGAAAGCAGCAACGATATAGTTGCTGCTTTCTTCAATCAAAATATTAAGAATATATGCTTGTTAACTTATAAATTGATATTTAAATTCATGTTATGCTTGGTATTTACTGGTTCGTTGCACGAAACCAACATCTCTAGCAAGATCTCGTAAGATATTTGGAGATAAAAAACTTTGAATCTCTTGAGCAAATAGTTGTAATTCATCAGATACAGAAATAGACATACAAAAACGCCATCCTTTCCTATG